>JBOFCV010000091.1:0-4308 GCA_051646305.1 Turicibacter sp. | reverse complement strand
ATGATTGCGTTGCATGCAGCCCAAGATAGTTTTGGGACAGCGACCAATGTAACAGGAGATGGTGCCATTGCCATTATCGTGGAATGGTTTATCTTGAAATTTAAGAAAAAAGCATAAAAAAGGAAGGCCTCATCAGATTGACGGGGCCTTCTTTTTTTATGCTAAAACTATTTCTTCAACGGTTGAACGAGTAATGATTGCACCAATAGATGAAGCTAATTTTAACTCGTCATTGTTTGGATCTAAAACTAAGATATCACTGCTAATGGCAGCTTCCATAAATGATTTAATGGCGGCTGGATTAAGTGGCTCATCAGGTTTATCGATATTAATGCTGCGATTTTTTCCGACGCTATCTTTAAATTTACATGATAAAGTAGTAGTTGTTTTCATTATTTGGTTCCTCCTAAGGTATCGTTAGTTTTTAGTTTGTTATAATGACTCTTTTGTAACAAGGCGATATTCTGAGATTAAGGTTTTAAGGTGGGTATGTGAAGATAGGACACTAAATAATTCTCCAAAATTTGATAAGTTTTCTTCAGTTGAATCGTGACGAATGTTTTTAAATGTTTTAATTTTTGTGATGTCTTTCTCATTTTCTCCTAATCCCGCAGACAGGTAAATAAGTAGGTGACGATTAAGTAAATTTTCTTTCATAATATTCCTCCTAAATTTTGATAACCAGCAACGTTTCTTGCGGTTTCATAAGGGGTATACAAGCAAAGTAAGGTTTTGGTGTGTATGAATGAGATGAATATTAGTTATTTAGGAAAAATAAAAATGTATATCTAATATAATTGGCAGGGGAAAAATGTGAATCTTTTGAAACATATATAAGGATAGTTATGATTAAGACTCTCTGGTTGAACAAAAAATAAACCTAATAAATAAGAGCATCTCGCCATGGCGAGATGCTCTTATTTATTAGAGAGATTCATGACTGTACAGTTTTTTAAATTGCTTAGGTGTCGTTCCTTTTTGAAGTTTAAATTTCTTGATAAAGTAGCTCGTATTTTCAAAACCACACTCAATGGCAATATCCAAAATACTAAGATTAGTACTAATAAGTAAATGGGCGGCTTGATTTATTCTAAAATCATTTAAATATTCAACAGGTGTTTTTCCCGTGAAAAGTTTAAAAATACGACAGAAATATTCTGTGCTAATACTAATTGATTTTGCAATATCAGAGATAATGATGTGTTCTTGATAGTGAGCATGTAAAAACTCTAGTGCTGTTTTTACCAAAATGAGTTGAGGATTTTTAACTCTACTTTGATCACTCGTTGAAATCTCCATGCGATTTGCTAGTAGAAGTGTGACAAGGATTTGAAATAAATATGTTTTGAGAGCAAGCTCCCACCCAAAAGGTTTTTCAATAGATAAGCATCGAATGGTTTCAAGATTATTTTTTATAACGATCCCCTCAGGTGTCTTAGTATCTATGAACGATGGAAATTGGATTTGTCCATTCATAAGAGGATCAATATATTTATGCTGACAACTATCAAACTGAAAACTTTTAAGTAAGTTAAGATTGAATACAATGGCATAATGGAGGGAGTCGTGTTCATTGTATGAGCGAGCATGATGGATATCATGGCTATTAATAATAAAACAATCCCCTGTGTTTGCAATAAAGTCTTGCCCGTTAATTGTTAATATAAAGGGGCCTTGTTTGACATAAACCATTTCAACTTCTTCATGCCAATGCGTATATAAACCATTCGAAGGATTTATTAATTTATCATCATAGATATTTAATTGAAACATTAAGTCACCGTGCGTAACTGTTTCCTCTAATGTATTTGAAACATACTCCATCGTATATCCCACTCCTTATTATTTAAATTACCAGCTCTTTTATTCTTTGAGTAACCGTTATCATACTGATTATATTGGTCTAATGTCAAAATTGTCTTATTTTTGTTTAAAATCAAGCAAGATTTATGATAGTGCTTTCGTTATAATTTTCTTGTATTAAGTTTATCATAAATTATTGAAAATATGGGAAATTCCTAAGTGGTAACTGAAAAAAAAGGAGTGCATTAGCGCCAAGGTAAGCTAATGTTTTTAAAAAAAGGAGAGAGAATGAGTATGTACGGGAAAATAATTAACTATCAACAAGTCAATCAACGTATTCATATTAACTTTGAACAAACAGTAGGATACATTGAAGTCATCAATGAGCATGTGTTTAATGTGTATGCGGGGTGTGAAGCGAGTAGAGAACAATCAAAGGCCATCGAAAATCTAGAAATTAAAGCATGTCAAATTTCTATCATTCACGAGGCAGACCATATAAAAATTAGTACAGATTCCTTAACAGCTAAAGTTTACGATAACTTTAAAGTTGATTTTTATGATGCAAAGACTGATGACTTATTATGTGAAGATTATCGTGGGGTGCGCGAGCCATTTAGTCGCTCAGGAAATGACCGTATTGCCGAAGAAGAAGGGCATCATATTACGGCCCATACCTCAACACATAAAATTGAAGTATTAAAAACGATGGTTGGAGATGAACATTTTTATGGACTAGGTGATAAAACAGGTCATTTAAATAAACGTGGATATGCTTATGAAATGTGGAATACTGATGATCCATCGCCACATGTTGAATCACATAAAACATTATATAAAAGCATTCCATTCTTCATTACGTTACGCAAAGAGGCTGTATTTGGAATTTTCTTTGACAATACCTATAAAACATATTTTGATTTAGGAAAAGAAAATGACCAGTATTATTACTTCGGTGCCGATCAAGGTGATTTAAATTATTACTTTATTCAAGGCGCATCAATGATTGATGTGGTTGCCGGGTATACAAGCTTAACAGGGACAACGCCACTTCCACAAAAATGGACGCTTGGTTATCAACAAAGTCGCTTTTCATATGCAACAGAAGAACGCGTTGAAGAATTAGTAGCAAAATTCCGTGAATTAGATGTCCCATGTGATGTGATTCATTTAGATATTCATCATATGGATGCGTTCAAAGTCTTTACATTCCATCCTGAAAAATACCCAAATCCAAAAGAATTAATTGATAAGGCATTAGCAAGTGGGATTAAATTAGTGCCAATTGTTGATCCAGGTGTGAAAAAAGAAGCAGGATATGATGTGTTCGACGAAGGATTAACACATAGCTATTTTGCTAAAGATAGCGATGGCATCCCTTATGTCAATCGCGTTTGGCCAGGCGATGCGTTGTACCCTGATTTCACAAATCCGGATGCGCGTGCTTGGTGGGGTGAAAATCATCGTAAATTGACTGAACTAGGTATTAAAGGGATCTGGACTGACATGAACGAACCCTCAAGTTTTAATGGTCCATTACCAGATGATGTGCAATTTAAAGAGGGTAATCACGCGAAGATTCATAATGTTTACGGCCATTTCATGTCACAAGCAACTTATGAAGGAATGAAAAAAATAACGAATAAGCGACCATTTGTCATTACACGTGCTGCTTATAGTGGGACGCAAAAGTACTCAACGATTTGGACAGGAGACAATCAAAGTTTCTGGGATCACTTACGCATGGCAATTCCCCAACAATTAAACTTAGGATTAAGCGGCTTCTCAATTGTTGGAACAGATATCGGTGGATTTAGCTTTGATACAACGAAAGAATTATTATGCCGTTGGATCCAAGTAGGATGCTTCTCACCCTTATGTAGAAATCACGCATCCGATCATACACGCGATCAAGAACCATGGGCATTTGACGAAGAAACACTCGCAATTAATCGAAAGTTTATTAAGCTTCGCTATAAATTATTACCTTATTTCTATGACTTATTATGGCAAGGTGAACAAACCGGATTACCTGTGATGCGCCCCCTTGTGTTACATTATCAACACGATGAAAACGTGAAAGAGATGAATGATCAGTTCATGGTGGGGGAAAGTGTATTAGTCGCACCTGTCGTTACCCAAGGCAGCCAGTTTAGAGCTGTGTATTTACCACAGGGAGATTGGTACGATTATGAAACATTTGAAATGTACGAAGGTTGCCGCGTTATTGTGAAGCATGCGCCATTAGATACTTGTCCAATCTTTATAAAAGCGGGTAGCATCATTCCAAATTATCCACAACAAAACTTTGTTGGAGAAATTGAAATTGATGAGTTAAGTTTAGATATTTATCCAGGTACCGGTATGTATGATCATATTCAAGATGATGGTGAGTCGTTTAGTTACCGTGCGGGTCAATATAATCATTATGGATTTACGCAAAGTGAAGGAACTGTTGAGATTAACCGGGTGAAACTAAATGATGAAAAGAAATATGTTAGCTTT
>JBOFCV010000077.1:0-7331 GCA_051646305.1 Turicibacter sp. | reverse complement strand
TATATGGCAAACGTTGCTAATGGTGATCTTCGCAAAGCACTAAATGCCTTAGAAATTGCTCTATATCCAAATTGCCGCAAAGAGGATTTTATTTTAACGATGGATATTGCAAAAGAGTGTACGGTCACAGCGGGATTCTCATACGATCGATTTGGTGATCAACATTTCGATACCTTAAGTGCTTTTCAAAAATCACTGCGCGGAAGTGATCCCGATGCTTCCATTCATTATTTAGCACGTTTAATTAAGGCGGGAGATTTAAATTCAATTTGCCGAAGATTACTTGTTATTGCAGCTGAAGATGTCGGCCTAGCTTATCCACAAGCCATCTCGATTGTTAAAAGTTGTACGGATGCTGCCATGCAACTTGGGTTTCCAGAGGCTCGTATTCCGTTAGCACAAGCTGTTTTATTGTTGGCGAATAGTCCAAAATCAAATTCTGCGATTAGCGCAATTGACAAGGCAATAGCTGATATAAATATAGGAAATGCAGGAGAAATTCCTGTTCACCTAAAAGATGCTCATTATAAGGGGGCAAAAGATATGGGGCGAGGAATTGAATATAAATTTCCCCATAACTATCCTAACCATTATGTGGCCCAACAGTACTTACCTAATCGATTGAAAAATAAGATTTATTATGAACCGGGTCCAAATAAGACAGAGCAAAGTTTTGTGCAATATCAAACATTTTTAAAAAGTGGGAAATAGAAAAAGAAGGTATCTCTTTAAGACTTGAGATACCTTCTTTTGGTGAGAATTTAACTTTCTCTGACATAGGGAATTTCACGGTACGTCACTTCACCTGGAATAATTGTAGCGCGACCACAAGTCATGTCGGTTACCCATTCAGTAAACTCATCTTCTGATGAAACATCGATAGATACTTCTACTGAAATAGCATCTGTGTAGTGGACTTGATTGAGAATGTAATCTGAATTCTCGAGACGACTTTGAATGGTTCCGAGAAGACTATAATCGGCATTAATAAACATTGTTTTCATTGTTTTACGTTCGATGAGTCCTAATTCTTTGATCGCCTCAGAAACGGATTTTCCGTAAGCACGAATTAAACCACCTGCTCCTAATTTAATGCCGCCAAAATAGCGAGTCACAACGACTACACAGTTTTTTAAATTTTGTTTGCGTAAGACTTCAAGCATGGGGACACCGGCTGTGCCACTGGGCTCACCATCGTCGTTTGCTTTTTGAGCTTCGCTAAAATCTCCGACCACATAAGCTGAACAATTATGTGTCGCGTTCCAATGAGTTTTTTTTATTTCTTTAATAAATGACATGGCTTCATCATCGGTATAAACGCGTTTTACATGACAGATAAAACGCGATTTTTCAATGACGATTTCATGTTCTCCATCAAGTGACACCATTAAATAGTGTTCCATTTTTATCACCTCTTTGACAGGATATTTCAAGTATGATAGGTTACTAAGGATTAGCTATAATCTTATTATAACGAATTCTACTTTGAAAACCAATGATAACTGTAGTAGAGAACTGTATTCGGATTCAAATACTTGATAACAGTTAAGGGAATTATGCGAAGGATATAATCCCTAATACAGTTGGACGATAGATGTTTTGGTGTTGATATTGGCTAGGATTACCGACTATAAAAGGTTGAATTTTATTTAAAATACGTTATAATTAATTAAAGGTTTGAATTTGAAACTATATTTTTTTGATTAAGTATGAGATGGATAAGTAGGAACGACAAAATATGCTATAATAATAGATAGAATGTCGATTAATAAGAGGTGGATTTATGAAGATTGCAATTGTCACAGATGGAATTGCTAATATTACTGAAGCAGATTTAAACTCTTATCCTATCTATATGGGGTATATGAATGTTATTGTAAATGATAAAACATATGTTGATACAATAGAATTAAATGCACATGAATTATTTAAAATGATTGATGAAGGTGCGACTTATTCTACTTCTCAACCATCTCCTGATGTTTTTGTACAACTTTATGAAAAATTATTAAATGAATATGATCATATTCTGAGTATTCATTGTTCGCATAAAATGAGTGGAACAGTTAATTCTGCTCGTATCGCCAGTACAATGGTTGAAGGTGGCGAAGAACGAATTACAATCATTGATTCTAAAACAGCAGCGCCTGGAGAAGAAAATATTATTATAAGAGTTGGACAATTAATTAATGAAGGAAAATCATTAGATTATATTTTAAAAGTCATCGCTTATTATATTGACAATAATGCACTGTGTATCACAATTGATGATTTAAATACCCTCGTCCGATCAGGACGTTTATCAAAAGGTTCAGCTATGATTGGGAATTTATTAAACATTAAACCCGTTATTGCGTTTGATGAAGAAGGGTCACTTCAAGTGATTGAAAAAGTTCGTACTAAAAAACGTGTTATTAAATATATTTGCGAGCGCATTAATACAGAGATTGAAAAAACAGGAAAACAAATTATCAGAATCGCTCATATTGATCCGAATGGAATTGCAATAGAAGTTAAACAAGCGATTGAAGAAAATTGTAAAAATGTAGAAGTCTATATTGGAGATGTAATCGGACCAGCTATGGCAGTTCAATTTGGCCGTGGAGGTTTTGCAGTTCATTGGCTTCCAGCACAATATAAAATATAAAATAAAACAAGAGCTTATGATTGGGAGGTTCAAAAATGTCAAAAGTAGCCATTATATGTGATAGTACAGGATGTATACCTGCTGATGAAATTCAACGCTTAGGGATAAATATCAGTTATATTTCAATTGTATTTGGGAATGAAGTTTATCGTGAATTTATCGATATGTCACCAGAGGAGTTTGTAGCGAAATGTGCGACATACTCTAATTTACCAACAACCACACAACCAACGCCAGGTTCAACAATGAATTTATATGAATCATTACTTGAACAAGGTTATGATGATGTGATTCATATTACTATTTCAAGTCAACTGAGTGGAAGTTATCAAACATCTGTAAGTTGTGCAGATATGGTGAATTCCGACCATGTTCATATTTTTGATTCAAAAACAGTAACCTATACACAAGGGATGTTTGGTGTGTATGCTGCGAAAAAAGCGGCAGAGGGTGCTAGCGCACAAGAAATTTTAGAGTATCTTGAAATGATTCGCGATAATAATCAATTTTACGCGGCAATTAATGATTTAACAAATTTACGCAAAGGTGGACGTTTATCAAATGTTGAAGCAGCTCTTGGTAGCTTACTTCAAATTAAACCTGTATGCCAAATTCAACCGGATGGATCATTCCAAGCCATTGAAAAAATTCGTACGTTTAAAAAATCATTAAAACGTTTAGTAGAAATTGCAAAAGAAGCAAAATTAACAAGTGATTATCAATTAGTTGTGATGCACATTGGAAATGAAGAGGGTGCACAAAGCGTTAAAGCGCAATTAAGTGAAATTTATCCTCATCACGAAATTAATATCTATCCCATTTCATTAGTTGTAGCAGTCCACGGAGGACCTGGAGCTGTTGCAGTTGGTTGGGTAAAACATAAATAAAAAAATTAAGCTATCAACTGGAGCAATCTTGTTGATAGCTTTTTTTATGCCGTCGTTATTAAGAAATGAATGAGATGTCTAATAGATAAGAGGGGGCGGCAACTTTTTGAGTCATGAGAATACAAGGGATAATAGTTGTTTGGATGAATGATATAGCAGATTAAGTTTTTTATAACAGGAGCAGAACACCTCTTACTTTAGTTATGCGAGGTTCACAGAGTAGTAGAACAAAGCTATCATATATAGATAGCTTTAAAATTTTTAGATGATTAAATAAAAGGTAGAAGTATGAGGGTCTCATTGTTAATTCCTTGTCACACTTAAGAAACATTTAACAAAAATGTAACATATTGTTATTTGATTTTCGTGTATAATAAAAAATGAGTGTCATAAAATGAAGGTTATTGTTGATATTTTAACATAGGAGGATTATGAGATGAAAAAGTGGATTCCTATTAGTGGGGTTTTAATAGCGTGTATGGTCATTATTTCAATGTCAGGATTTATTTTTGAAAATAGTTATTTACCGGATCGGTTAAATCGTAATGTGATGTATTATGAGGCGACAGTCATCGATGTGTTAACTGAACAAATCGAATCGGATTCTTATACAGGGGAATTTGAAGTAGGGGTCCAAGAGTTAACGGTAGAAATAACAGAGGGTCCATTCAAAGGGGAACAACATCAATTTAAAAATTACATCAGCCGTCTATATAATGTAAAAGCAAAATCGGGAACAGATGTGATTGTGGGTGTTTATTTAAATGAGGGAGAAATTACTGATTTAACAATTAATACATATAAAAGAAGTCATGTCATTTTTGTTTTAGCTCTGATCTTCTTTATGTTAGTGGCCTGGATTGGAAAATTTAAAGGTATAAAATCGGTGGTCTCGTTATTATTTACGGGAACGTGTGTGATTTTTTTAATGTTACCTCTTTTGCTGCGAGGAACTGATCCTATTTTAGCCGCATCGTTAGTTGTATTTTTGAGTACGTTTGTGACCTTTGGGTTAGTGTCGGGCATAAATCGAAAAACAGGTGCTGCCGTTTTAGGGACGTTATCTGGTGTTTTAGTTGCGGCACTCATTGCTTATGTATTTGGTTCATGGGCGCATTTATCTGGTGCGACGATGCAAGAAACTGAAACGTTATTATATGTATCTGAGACGAGCGGATTGCAAATTCGTGGGTTAATGTTTGCCGCGATTTTAATTGCGTCACTTGGAGCTGTTATGGATGTGGCGATGTCTATTTCATCTGCGATGTATGAATTTGTTAAAGTAAATCCAGATATCTCTTCAAAACAATTATTTACAAGTGGAATGAATGTTGGGACGGATATGATTGGGACGATGACGAATACCTTAATTTTGGCGTTAGCGGGTGGTTCTTTAAATTCTATTATCTTGATTTATGCGGCTTCCCTAAATAACCGTCAACTAATGAATATGGATGTTTTAGGTGTTGAGTTGATTCAAGGATTGGCAGGGAGTATAGGAATTGTTATAACGGTGCCATTATCGGTTATTTTCAGCATAATTTTATACAAAAATGTAAAATTTAACACAAAATAACATAAATTAACACAAAATTCATACATTTATGACAAAAATTTGATAGAATAAAAGTGGAATGTAAAAAGTATCCACTTTTTTCATTTGTGAATAAATATCATACATAGGGGGCCATACTTATTATGAACCAAATTTCGAGCAAGAAAATGTTGAACAGTCTTTTAGCATTCAGTTTAGTGATGTCAAACATGGTGATTCCAACACCAAAAGTATTTGCACAAACTGAAGCAGAAGAAGTTGTATTAGGTAATGAAGAAACGACTGAGTTACCACAAGTTACGCCACATCCTGATGAAATACAATCAGAAGTAGGGGAAGCTATTGAATTAGAAGGCCTTGTCATTACGGGTGCTTCAAAATTAGTATCGGGTTCACAATCAGAGGTTAAAGTAGAATATATACCTGAAAATACAACACAACAAGATGTTAATTATTCTTCAGATAATGAAGCAGTTCTGTCAGTCAATGCTTCTGGAAAGATTACAGCCATAGAACCTGGAGTTGCAAATATTTCGGCAACATCTAGTGTTAATTCAATGATTACAAAATCAACTGAGATTGTCGTGATTCCAAATATCATGCAAGCGCGTCAATTATCAGAGAATACACCCGTTGAATTAAGAGGGATTGTTAATTATAAAGAGAGCAATAAAAACTTCCATTTACAAGATTCAACTGCGGGAATTAAAGTATTATATAATAATTCAGGCGTAAATGTAGATGAAATTGGTAAAGGATCAGATGTTCATGTAACAGGTAAAATGAACAAATATAATGAGTTAGTTTTAGAAAGTGTTAAAGTGATTTCACAAGACAATCAATTAACACCAAAAGAACTAACAATTAAAGAATTAAATGAAACAAATCATGATTCACAACTTGTTTCAATTAAAGAAGCAGTTCTAGATTTAGATAATCCATCATCTGCAAATAATTATAAATTAATTCAAGGTGATGATGTTCTAACACTATTCCATTTACCAGTAGGTAGCGATCTAAAAACGGGTGATATTGTCAATGTAGAAGGAACAATGGGAAGATTCAGTAATAAAGCTCAAATTCTAGGTTCTTCTGCTACGATCACAAAAGTAGGGGAGAGTGAATTACCAGAACCACCTGTTGAACCTGAGCAACCGGAAACACCGGAAGATTCAGAGTTAATTACGATTGTTAGTGAAGGATTTGATGGATACTTAACTGATATGCCTTTCGGTTGGAGCGAGGAAAATACTAAATTAAAACGTCCAAACTATTCTAATAATAATATCTGCGGAGTGATGGCACCATGTGTGAAACTTGAAAATAATAATCAAATTTTTAAAACGCCAACATTTGAATTAAGTGCTGAAGGAAATTTATCATTCTTTACAAAAGGTAATGGTTCAAATAACGTGATGACATCAGAATTAACGGTAGAAGCTTTAATTAATGATGAGTGGGTATCGTTATGGTCACAACCAGTTAGCATGGATAAAATGACAAATGAGTTAGCTATTCCCAAGTCAGCAACTCAACTTCGCTTTGTTACTTTAAAGGCAACAGGGAATATTGTTTTAGATGATGTATTATTAACAACAAGCAAGGAAGAACAAACATACATCGATATCATCGAAGCTCGTGAAGCTTTAGCGAATACACAAGTTGAAGTACGTGGTGTTGTATCATACAATGACCGCAACAAAACACTTTATATGCAAGATAAAACAGCAGGAATTGTTGTTAAAAATACACCTAACTTAGATGTGGCACAAATTGCGAGTGGAACAGAGATTCAATTAATTGGGACAGTAAATAATTATAAAGAAATCGTATTAGAATCATTTGAAATAGTGTCTCAAAATAATAAACTGACACCCAAAGAAGTAACCATTAAAGAATTAAATGAAAAAGTTTATGATGCGCAATTAGTATCGCTTAAAGAAGCAATGGTCGATTTAGAAACGACACTTAAAGATAATTACAAATTAATGCAAGGTGACGATATTCTAACGCTATACTTCTTACCATCGAATCACGGACTCAAAACAGGAGATATTGTCGATGTAGTCGGAACTGTTGGACGTTTTAGTGGAAAAGTTCAAATGTACGGGTCATCAGCAACTTTCACAAAAGTTGAGGGTGCAGATGAAGAAGCACCTGTCATTACACATGAACCTATCGTAACAGGAAATGTGGATCAAGACCTAGAAGTAATGGCTAAGGTAACAGACAATAAACAAGT
>JBOFCV010000068.1:0-1991 GCA_051646305.1 Turicibacter sp. | reverse complement strand
ATTTGAGGCTTTTTGTGGTGACTTCAAGACAAGACTTACATAGCCTGAAGCAATATATAAAGGAGTTACAACTTTTGCTGAAGGATTCCCAAGATTATTATGGAAATTCTTTCTTCTTTCGTAAAAATAATCTGATCTTTCGAAAATATCTTCTATATCTCTTTGTATTTTATCTGTGGCATGCAATGAAGCCATCTCAACATCTGTTTGGTTGTTTGTGGCGCGGATTATTGAGTCTCTTACATCATTATTTTGAGAAACAATCACTTTAATTAGAACAGATCTATTTTTATTATCTTTTCCTCCGGCTTCAAAATATCTAAATATTGATTCCGTTGTTTGTAATCCATTAACAATTTGAATGTCTTCTAGTTTAATACAGTCACCCACGAGACTTGCCGAAGTTGCAAGTATCGTCACTCCATTATTTAAGCACCAGAAGTCAGGAGACTCATCATCCTCAAGTGTATTCTTTATATCTTCATTAACTCTGTTTAGACCCATGAAGTCGCGAACGTTTGAGTCAAAAAGATATCTTCTTAAGCTTCCCTCGTCTGATACAAAACCATAATAGTCAGCTAAATTTGCTAGTAATACGTAACGTTCACCACTAGACAACACTTCAGTAAATGGAAGTTCGAGGCTAAAATTTGGTGTCTTTCGGTGGAGATTTACCAATTCAGTGGATCCGATAAACTGGAGTTCAACCTTGCAGGCCCCAAAAAATTCTTTTGTCATGTTAGTAAGTTGATCTGACCTAGATGTGATTGACTCCCCTATCTGCGTTGTGTCACCTCTAGATGCATAAACGTATTGAATGTTGAAACCACTTAATTTTGGGGAAAGCTTTCTATACGCGAATTTTAAATTCTCCCTGAGCTTTATCACTTCTTCGGAATAGTCACCCTTAAAATGCTCTGCAGCTATGCTCAGGTCGAACAATTCAGACAAACTTGCAACTATATTATCTAAGGGAGCTTGTTTAAAAGTATCGTGATGTTTACAGGTTATAACCCATATCTCTAGCAATGCTCCTGACTTAGGCCATATAAATGATTCTACATCCTTAAGTAAGTGGCCATTTACAAAAATAAAAAAGCCATCGATCCCACCGTCATTTCGACCATCTATAGAACCGTAGGTTATTTCTTCACCGGAAAGATCATAGTTTTTAAGGATTTGCTCGAAGGCAAGATATTCAAATGCTTCGTCTCGCCTATTTGATGGAGTGTTGTTTTCGATTCGGTCGTCAATTATTCCATCAAGTAGCAACGCATCATTTCTTGCCATATTTAGTCCTTTTATCTTATTTAATCATGGTTCCTAACGTCTGCGTAACAGGTCGGTTTGGAGTGCTAGCAGAAAACCAGTCATCATTGACGCGTTTGTTAGAGTGCTAAAACCCAGCATGGTAGGCCTTACTTTTTTCAAGCAATGGAAAGTCCAATAACGGAATGCCATAGGAAAAACTAGGCTCTATCGATTCTAGCTTCGTTTTAGGGTAGAAATGTTGATGATCTGGTCCGAATGGTACATTAGGATGATCATCAGCTGAATCAATGCGATGAACCTGCTTGTTGGCAGGATTAAACAGCATATAAGCGTAATCTGTTAGCGTGTTAATTCGCAGCAGCCATGACCAACCGTCTTGCATTTTGAAGCGAATGTGCCAACCACGTTCTCTCTTTTCGGGTGGATCAATTTGTGCATTCAAATTTGAGGCAATTATGTCTGCTAGAGGAACTACCAAATTATCAGGAATATGATCAAGCTTAATTAAGTCAGGAATATCAATGTTTAAGAAGAAGAGAGTGCCAAAAAACTTAAGTATGTATGGATGTTCACTTGCTTCTAATTGATGAACTTCACAAAGTGACATAGATAACATAACTGTACTATATTCACTTAGTGTAGTAGTAGCATGATGTCCAGCTGAAGCTCCGCAAACTGCACAACCATTTCCTTTTGTTACAAGTATTGCTTTATCGACA
>JBOFCV010000061.1:0-9670 GCA_051646305.1 Turicibacter sp. | reverse complement strand
ATCGATAATAACTTTTCGATATCTTCTTCTTTAATGACATGACCTTTTTTAAACACTCTTCCTTTAAACTCACCCGGAATAATCTGAGTGACATCATGTGATAAAATAGTACCAATCGCATCCGTTACTTTTATCATTTTATTTTAAAACGCTGCTATAATTGGTTAATCTATTTTCAGATATAAATTTTCTAGATGACATGTATCCACGCCATTTTTAACTTTTAAATATATAAATCCAGATGACTTTTTAAAAACTTCCTAATTCAAACGTTTTGTTAACGTGCTGTATAGACTCATTAAAAAGATGGCCACAATTAAAACAATTCCTAATATTTTAATGGCTGCACCATTATCATTTGTTTCAATTGCATAGTACATCGCCATTGGCAATGTTTGTGTTTGTCCCGGAATATTTCCCGCTACTAAAATAGTAGCACCAAACTCTCCAAACGCCCTTGCAAACGAAAGTAACATGCCATTGAAAATTCCATTTCTAGCGAGTGGGAAAATAATTTTAGTAAATAACACCCAGTCATTTGCACCAAAAACTAAAGCCGCATCAATGACCTCTTCATCAACAGACAAAACGGCGCTTTTAATACTTTGATACATAATAGGTAACGTCACAATAATTGCTGCGATAACAGCTGCCGATAACGTAAAAATAATAGAAACATTAAACTGATGATTTAAAAACTTACCAATAAAACCATTTCTACCAAGTATTATTAAAATCAAATAACCAATCGCTGACGGTGGAATAAACATTGGCAACATAATAAGCAATTCTAACGCTTTGATTACTTTTCGCTTATTCAATCCAATAAACACAACAGCAAGTAACGCAAGTAATAACGTCATACTCACCGATAGAATCACCACTATAAGTGATATCTTCGTAGCTTCCATAATCATAGCGCTACTCCCCTATCTTAAACCCATAGTCACTTAAAATCTGTTTGCTAAAGTCAGAGTTAATAAAGTCAATAAACGCTTTACATTCACTTTCATGCTCATACCCCTCAATCGGCGCTAACGAATACACAATTTCAGTATGATAACTTGATGGAATCTCACTCACAATAGAGCTATTTGTTAAATTAAGAGCATCCGATTTATAAACAATGCCATAATCAACTTCACCGCGTTCAACATAGGTTTTGACTGCCGTTACATCTTTAGCATATATCAGATTAGATTCTAAATCAGAATATAACCCCATATTTAATAACGCCTCTTTTGCATATTCACCCGCTGGAACGGTACTCACTTCACCGATTGCGATACGTGTTTGAACATTTGCAAGGTCAGAAATGTCTTGCACCTCATCCATTGAGTCATTATTTTTAATCAAAACTAACGTATTGTGAATGGGATTTTCTTTATTTTCCGCCAACACCAGATTTTCTTCAATCAACTGATCCATATATTTTTCACTAGCGGAGAAAAAAAGTCCGACATTTGCGCCTTCACTAATTTGTTTTTTCAACGTTCCAGAGCCACCCGAATTCAATTTAATTTCCACATCATGATCTGATTCATACGCCGCTATTATTTCATTCATAGGCTCAACAAGACTTGCCGCCACACTCATATTCAGACTCAAAACCTCACCACTACTCGATTGACACCCAACTAAAGCAAAACTTATAACCACTAAAACAAGTGCTATTTTCTTGCGCATTCACTCGCCTCCCCAAGTAAAATATCAATTCCGTGTTTAATATCATCTAAGACAAAATCTAGCGCTTCTTTGCATGCCTTAGGGCTTCCAGGTAAATTCACAATGATCGTGTCTTTTCTTAGTCCTGACACCGCACGTGACAACATCGCTCGTTTCGTGATTTGTAAACTATAATATCGAATAGCCTCACAAATACCAGGCGCTTCACGATCAATCACAGACTTAGTCGCCTCAGGTGTAATATCTCGTTTTGAAAATCCTGTTCCACCTGTACTTAAAATTAAATTCACTTTAAGCTCATCACACATATATTTAAACTCTTCTGCTAACATGTGCTGATCATCTGGTAAAATAACTTGCTTTACTACTTTAAATCCATTGGCTTCTAATATGGCTTTAATAACTGCTCCACTTAAATCTTCGCGCTCACCTGCGTATCCTTTATCACTGCTTGTCACAATCCCAACTGTATACATCATTACGCCTCCAATTCTTTAAAATCACTCGGGGTATTTATATTTAGAAAGTCTCTTGCTTCAAATGGTCTTTCCCCCATTTTTTCGATGACCTCATAATTTAATTCCAATATCAACTTTTGAAGTTTATTCTCATTAACTTTTAATTTACTTTCTAAATGCTTTTCAATACTTTTAGAGTAAATCGCACATAAGGGCTGTAATCTCCCCTCACATTTAGGAATTAATATTTCATAATCTCCTTTATAATTTCCTAAGAAATTTAAAATTTCGCCACTCGTCACTGGCATATCACAGGCAATACATAAAACCTTATCTGTTTTTGAATGTTTTAATGCCGTATGAATCCCTGATAGCGGCCCATTTCCTTTATAAATATCAGAAACAACTCTTAACCCAAACAATTCATAAGGAACAAAATCATTAGCAACAATTATAATTTCTTCAAACTCGCGTCCAGCTGATATAAGATGTTCAATAAATGTTTTTTCCTTATAACAAAGCATTGCTTTATTGTTATAGTTCATGCGACTACTTTTTCCACCTGCTAAAATAGCTAAGGTCTTATTTATCAAGTCTCTCACCTCATCATGTTCTGTTAAAACTTAATAATATTAACTAATTCACCTGCTTTTACCCCTTCATTACCCGCTTCTAATTCGATAATACAGTTTGAGTTTAAAGCCGAACTAAGAATGCCATTTCCACTTTTAACTTGGGTGACACTAACAACTTGGCCTTGTTCACTGATCGTTGTATAGCCTCTAACAAATCGTCTTTGAACACTTTTTTTATTGTAATCGGATGTTAAAATGGCTTTCTCTCGTTTAATTTCTATTTTGGTTTTTCCAGCTAGTTTTTGTAAAGTTGTCGCTACAACAAGTTCAAATGTTGTCAATGCGGCGGTTGGATTTCCTGAAAGACTAATAATTAATACATCCTGGTATTTACTACAAAGCATGGCCGAACCCGGCTTAATTTTTATTTTCCAGAACAACTTCTTACCGCCTATATAATAAATGGCCTCTTTAATCAAATCTTTTTCACCCACGGAAGCACCGCCAGTTGTGATAACTAAATCTGCGACGTCACACGCCTGTTTAATCTTTTCACCAATTTGCATATGACAATCGGCTTCATGAGAAACATAAGTCACCTCATAACCTAGTTCTGACAAACGGCCAAGCATCGTGTATTTATTGCTATTATAAATTTTTCCTGGGGCTAGTTCATGACCAATATCGACAACCTCATCGCCTGTACTTATAAAGGCTATTTTAGGTTTTTTATAAACACACACTTTTGTAATGCCGGCACTTGCTAAGATACCGATATCCGCATAATCAAGCTTTTTATTTTTATGTACTAACAAGGTTCCAACTTTTATATCTTCGCCTTGAAAACATATATTTTCATAGGCCTTTATCTGCTTGTTTAGTACAATAAAATCACCCATTATACTTACATCTTCTTGCTTTATCACAGCATCCGCACCTTTAGGAATGGGTGCACCTGTCATAATTTTTATAGCAGTTTGACTTATCACATCACTTTTACAAACACGACCTGCAAAAACCTCATCTATTATTTTAAGTTTATTATTTTTATTTAGAGCATCTTTCGAGTTTATTGCGTATCCATCCATCGCCGATTTATTAAATGGTGGATTATTCATTTCAGAATAGATGTCAACGCCTAGTCTTCTAGAAATTCCCTGTATTAAGTCGACTTCTTCTAATTCTAAATTTTTTGCATGTTCATCTAATATTTCAATCGCTTCTTCTAAACTAATAAAAGTCTTTATCTTAACCGCCCCTTTATTGTTGAAAAATTAAAAAAGCTTATTACTTTTCCCCTTTTTGGGCATAGGTAATAAGCTTTATATAATATCTAGATTCATAGCAAAAAGTTGTCAACCTCTAAAATTGCAGGTTAAAACTCAAAATCCTTTATTGCTATGAGTTTCTATGGCCCAATTAAAATTTTAAACTAACCTAAAATTTAATCGAGCTCATCTATATAAAATCGACTTATTTTCCTTCCCAAAACGTGGAGATAATAATCTTTCGATGATTACCCTGTGAACTAAAATCTAATTCAGGCATAAATTCCATAGAGTTATTCCTTAGGATTTTTATGCTTAAGAAAATTTATTCAATTATTTTTCAAACTCATATTCTTTTTCGTTTTCCACTAAATCAGCTAGTTTTACATAATCAAACTTATCCACAACTAATATCTTTTCGACTTGTAAATCTACCTCACATGCCAGCGCAATTAATTTTTCTTTTTTCGTTAAGATGCCATCACTAACGCCATCTCTATAGACTTCAATTTTTCTAAGATTACTATTCTTGTAACCCTCAACTAAAATGATATCTTTATCGCGTACCATTTTAAGTATGTCCTTTAATTCTACTTCTTCTTTTACTTCTTTTATCATTGCAAATCTATTTTTTGAGGAGATAATAACTGTTTCCGATCCTGCCATTCGGTGGCGATATGTATCTTTTCCCTCATGATCAATATCAAATCCATGAACATCATGCTTAATGGTTGCAACACTTAATCCTCTTTTTTTAAGTTCTGCAATAAGTCCCTCCATTAATATGGTTTTACCTACATTTGATCCTTTACCAATGATGTTAATAACTTTTGACATATCTACTTCATCCTTACTGTATACAAACAAAATAATTAAACTAGATAAAGTGTTGCAACTTATACGCCTTAAATCCTTAAGGCCTAATGTAACCTATCGTTATTGTAAAAGTTTTGAAATCGCACAAAACTTAGAACGACTTATACACTTAACTATATGCATTTATATTAATAATTATAGTATAGACTTAATATATCATGATTTAATCAAAAATAACTCATTCTACTTAATTAAGTCTATTCTATTTTGCTAATTTTTTCTGTTTTCTCTTTTTACTTTTATCCACCAGAAACGATAATCCTATACTCAATTCAAAAAGTAATACCATGGGTACCCCTAAACATAATTGAGACACGACATCAGGTGGGGTTATAAAGGAAGCCACTACAAAAATTCCTATGATAAATACGGGATGCTGTTTAATTAGAAATTGCGGTTTAACTAACCCAATCATCGATAGTAATAAAATAACAATAGGCAATTCAAAAACAATTCCAAATCCTAGTATCATGGTACTGATAAATGCTACAAATGATTCAATTGAAATCATAGCAGTTATCCCTGGTATTGTGATTTCACGGAAGAAGTTTAAAGTAATCGGTAATACAACTGAGTAACAGAAAACAACACCTAGAACGAAGAAAAATATTCCTAATATTAATGCAATAACAATATTTATTTTCTCTTTTTTATAAAGTCCCTTTGACACAAATAACCACACTTGTAATAACGTAATGGGGGAACTTAATACAACACCAAATGCAAGTGACAACTTGACATATACAAGAAATAACTCTGAAGGTGAAATATAAACAAGGTTCATCCCTTTACTTAAAGCCAAGATATATTCCATAATAACATCAACGTATTGATAACATAGTAGAGTAGCTATAAGAGTTACGACAGCGATAATGGTTAATCTTTTTCTAAGTTCAGATAAATGATCAATAATTGATAATTTTTTATTATGACTACTCACTGTTGTCAAAGCCTCCTTAGTCTAACTACGCTAGTTACATTTTATTTTTTAGTTGTCGGCTCATCTTCAATTAATTCATTAATTTCTTTTTGAACTGATGTTGTTCCCTTACGGAATTCTTTAATTGCTTCACCCATTGATTTACCGATTTGTGGTAACTTTGAAGGTCCAAAAATCACAAGAGCAATACATAAGATTAAGATTAATTCTCCAGCACCTAATTTTCCAAACATAATAATACCTCCATTAATTTTTATTATTTTTATTTAATTCTGTCACACTTTATTTTTCACTTCATTCAAATCAAAAGTTACCATCATCCTTTGAAGGGATTGATTTGAATTTTTATCTTTTGCTTATTCTAACTATCTATTGAGCTTGGCAAATTCTTCAACTTAAAATCTGTTCATAACATCGGCAAATTCTAATAGCCTCTCAAACTTAATGGTTATCATTTAAATTCTTATTAAACTAACTCGCTTAAACTTTCAAAGTCAGTCATGATAAATTCGTTTGTAAACTGGGCAATGACTTTAAAACATTCGATTTCTGTATGTGAAACAATATCATTTGTAAATCTTTCAATCCAACGTGTTAAATGTTTTTCAAGGAAATAATGTTGGAATGCTAACAATTGAATTGTTTTTTCTTCATTATTTTCTTCTAATGATTTAACTGTTTCGTAAGCTAAATAATACATAAATTCTAATTCAAAACCGATAAAATCATCCGGTACATTTGCACTTATCTCTAAGCGAAGTCCAGCATTTTTATATAAATTTCGAACTTGAATTGTACTATGTCCAAACATTGATTTTTTATTTTCACAATAAACAGATTCATATGGTGGAGCTGGTACGCGTTTGGGTCCAATAAATAAACGAGCGTATTCTGCGCGATATTCTTTTTCCAATTTAGCGATAGTTTTTTTATTTAAACTTCCAAAATACTTGGTAAATGCTAATTCATACAACGGCAATTCTTCATCAAGAGCATTTGTTTTGCATACTTCGTGAATATCTGTTAGGATTTCCACAGACGGTTCACTCATATATAATTTTTTTAGCCAGTAATAAATACCACATCGATACTCCATGTAATCTTTTAATAATGTATGATCCGACATAATAATGCCTCCTTTACCTTTTGTTAAGGCAAAATTTATTCTAATTCGTTTCATCTAATTTTCTTTGACAAAGAATACAAACTTCACCTTCGCTAGGCTCAATGGGGTCATTGCAAATTGAACAAGAGCTTGACATTATCTCACATTCATAAAACGGATGAATTCCATCGCCTTGTGTAATGATTTTAGTACTCGCATGTTTTAAACAGACGGTCTGGCATATCCCACAATGCGTGCATCGAGCATAA
This sequence comes from Turicibacter sp., assembly GCA_051646305.1. GTDB lineage: Bacteria > Bacillota_I > Bacilli_A > MOL361 > Turicibacteraceae > Turicibacter. Next base: position 2,493 of record JBOFCV010000061.1, on the reverse strand, counting down.
TTATGGATGTATTTTCGCTCACCTAATTTATTTTTATCTATCGTAATCGCTGACTGTGGACAAATAATTGCACACGTTCCACACCCCCAACAATTTTTATTGATAACAAAACCATTCCAACCATAACTTCTAGATATACCGGTTTGTTCTTGAAGATGATTTATCTTTTTTATCAATAAACTACGATAAATCCGAGCATTTTTATTTGCTTCAAACTTAATCGGGACAACATCAGTCATGAGGCGCTTAGATTCTTCACCCCAAAGCTTAAATAAATCTCGTCTTGAAATTTCGGTTTTTTGCAGTTCGCCTAATTCATCAATAACTGTTACACGATCATTAAAAGCCTCTTCGCCTAAAAAATCTTTTAACCGTTCTAAGTTTAACTTCACTTGGTCTGATAACTTTTTATGTTCACAACTTTCACAATTTCTAACCACAATTGATACATCATGATCTAGTGCGATATAGGCAAAAAATTCCCATGGTAACACCGCTAAACATTCAACGTTCATATCTGTTGACTCTTGCTCACCATGACAACTAATACACACATTTTGATTATTATTGACTTCATTGTACTGCTTTTCAACAACTTCTAAAGGCACAACCATTGTTCCTGTTGGGCAAATGCTAGCACAAACGCCACAATTTATACATAACGATTCATTTATCGTTACGTCGGGTGTTAAAGAAATAGCACCTTGTTTACACAAACTTTGACATAACTCACAGGGTTGTCTTTTTTGAAGCTTGTTAATACACCTTTTACTATCTACACTTGGTGTTTGTTGAGTAGTGATTTTATCTATCATATATCGTGATAATAAACGACTTATCATAACTCACCTCGATATAACCTTTACTAGTCTCACATCACATACTAGTGATGGAGACTAAGAAAAGATTATGTTTCTAAAAATTATTTTCTTAAAATAAATCTAAATGATGGATTCGTTGCCTCTACAGTAAATCCATGCCCTTCTTTAACCCCAACTTTATCTAGTTCAGAAAGTTCTCCGTATGTTAAAACTTTAACAGGACAAGCTTCTACACAAGCTGGTTGTTCTCCTGCTTCAATGCGTTCTTTACAGAAATCACATTTATGAGACTTCTTCACATTTGGATTAAATTTTGGTGCATCGTAAGGACATACTTTAATACAATGTTTACATCCTACACATACTTCGTAATCCGTTGAAACAATACCTGTTACTTCATCTTTAGAAATTGCTCCAACTGGACACTCTTGTGCACAGATTGGACTTTCGCAGTGATTACAAGACATCGTTAAATACGGTCCATTATCTTTTAATTCAAAGCTATCAGCAAGACGTAAAAATTCTGTTGGATCAGAATAATTTCTAGCCTGACATGCCGTTTGACAACCTTGACATCCTATACAATATCTTTGGTCAAGTAAAAAACCTAATTGATTCGTAGCCATATAATGTTATCCCACCTTATTTATCTATTATTCTTTAATAACGTCAACTAAATTAGTGTGGAATGTTGATCCTCCACCAATATCAGAAAGTTCATCAGATGTTGTTGAGTTAATATTTGTGCGACCTAATATTTTTTGCCAAGGTGACTTATAAGCTAACACAACACCTGGAATTACTTTTTCAGAACTTAATTTAGCAATTAATTTACATTCTCCACGATCATTTTTAATCACGACTCGATCTCCATCTTTAATACCACGTTTATTAGCATCTTCTGGATTCATAAAAATAACTGGTTTTTTATTAACCGCTTGAATATGTTCAACTTGAGACATTTGACCGTTTAGTAAATTCTTAGTTGTTAACGTTAAGAAAGTTAATGGGTATTTACTATAAAGCTTTGCATTACCTTCTTTAGATTCTTTTAGTGGCACATACTCAGCTACTGGATGTAATCCGGCATCTTTTTGAATGCTTTCAGAGTAGAATTCAATTTTTCCTGATGGTGTTGGGAATTTCATATCTCCATAAGGAACACCTGGATTTAATTTATGCCAGTGTTTTTCTTTTAACTCTTCATAAGTTAATCCACCAAATACCGATCCCGCATTTTCTAATGTTTCCTGAATAATTTCACCTGATGTTAAATCAAATTCAGGATCTGTGAATCCCATGGCCTTAGCTAATCCTTTAAACATATCAATATTCGATTTAGCTTCACCTAAAGGTTTAATTGCTGGTTCATTATATCGAACATAGAACGCTAAATAATCTTGATTTAAATCTTCTTGTTCGAATAATGTTGTGGCTGGTAACACAATATCTGCATAATCAACTGTATCCGTATGGAAAATATCAGATACAACTGTGAATAAATCGTCACGCTCTAATCCCTTACGTGTTTTTTCAACATTAGGTGTTGAAGTCATAGGATTAGCAACATATACAAATAATTGTTTAATCGGAGTCTCTTTTGTTGTTTCTAATTCACCTGTTAACGCCTTACCAAGTTCAATCATATTAATTGCACGAGGATTTGGATTCG
>JBOFCV010000058.1:0-1962 GCA_051646305.1 Turicibacter sp. | reverse complement strand
TTTATCATATACTTAATTATAATTGAAAATCAAAGAAAAATGTATGAAGGAGTGAAATGATGAAAGAAAAAGTGGTACGAAAAAAAGCTTGTGTGGATATAAACTACTGTGTTTCTTGCGGCATGTGTGTGAAAACTTGCCCAATTGCTGCCATTCACATCTATAAAGGGATGTATGCAGTTGTTAATTCAGATAAATGTGTAGGGTGTAAAAAGTGTGAGAAAGCATGCCCGGCATCTGTGATTGAAATGAAGTAACTAGCGGTTTTAAGTATATTTCATGGTTATAAAGGAGCTTTGAAAATATAAAAACAGATGTAGAAGTTACCCCAAATAGAGTTTATCTACATCTGTTTCAAATCAGTTTCTTATCACGGTCATCAAAGGAAACGAACGATTAATGACAGAAATATATCGGTCTTCTTATTTTACTTCAACAATTTTTCCATCACTAATCTGATAGATAATATCACTGTGTTGTGATACTCGCTCAGAGTGAGTCACCACAATAATACACTTGTTAAATTGATGCGCTAGTAATTGGAACAATTCACATATTTCACGTTCAGTTTGAGAATCAAGATTTCCAGTAGGCTCATCCGCGAAAATCAAATCTGCTCCGGTTACGAGGGCGCGGGCGATAGCCACACGTTGTTGCTCTCCCCCCGAGAGTTGTTTTATGAATTTATCGCCTTTCATACTTGAAATTCCTAGTTTTTCTAAGAATCCTAATGCAATTTCTCGTTTATTTTTAGGCGTTTCATTATCTGTGATTTTCATCGCCATTTCAACGTTCTCAACGGCTGTTAAATAAGGGATTAAGTTAAATGATTGGAAAACGATGGCCATATGATTACGTCTATATTTAACTAATCCAATTTCTTGTATAGGTTTTCCATCAACAATAACTTGACCGTCTTGAATATCATCAAGCCCTGCAGCAATTGATAATAATGTTGATTTTCCTGAACCTGATGGTCCTAAAATAGAGTAAAATTTTCCGCGTTCAAACGTACAGTTCACATTCTCAAGAACGACACGACGAATGTCTCCGTCAACGTACGCATGAGTTAGGTTACTTAATTCTAACATTGTCATATTAACACCTCGCCTTATCGTATAGTTAAGATTGTTTTTGGATTATATCGCATGATAAAGATAATTGGAATAAATGTACTGATACAAACCACAAGCATTCCATAAAGCATTAACTCGGCATAAACCATTGGATCTAACTTAATGTTAAAGTTTGTGACGAAATCAGTATACTGAAGCGAAGTATCTTCTGATCCATACATTTGATCAGGAATATAAATACTTGAATTGTTTGAACTGTTCATACTGCTTTCCATTTGGGTTTTTAGCATCTCTTGCCCATAATATTTAGCAATAAAGTTACCTGAAACGATTGATAAACTAAAAGCAATAAGTGCAACAATTAATAACTCTGACATTAATTGTCCGACGACTTTAACTTTACTTTCACCTAAGGCTAATAAAACACCGATTTCATACTCACGACTTTTTAATGTCAATGACGTAATTAAACTTAAAATTAAAATTCCCGCCCCGAAGACAATATAAATAATTAAGTTTGAAGTTTGTGTCATGCTATCAATTGATTTGGCAATCGAATCATACGTTGAGTTTGCAACTTTTAGCGTGTGATATTCAGATGGCAATAAATTTGTGGCATCTGATATAAAATCGCGAACAGTTAATGGATCCTCGAGTAAGAATCCGATTGAACTAAGGCGACCTTCTTCAAGGTCTGCAATATATTCATCTGCTTCTTCTTGTGTCCAATACCCTTCCGAAACACTATCCTGCATTTGTTTCACGGATACATTATAGTTAAATGTATTTAACGCGCTATAAGGAATATAGATTTGTTTAGCTGCTCGTTCGCTCATCCATGTATCATTTGGATCTTGTGCACCTAAGCTTTTATAAATTCCGATGA
>JBOFCV010000012.1:0-2452 GCA_051646305.1 Turicibacter sp. | reverse complement strand
TCAATCATGGCACAGTCTAATTCACAGTCAATAGCCTTTACAACGTGTATTTCAAAAGCCACCCCCCTGGCTTTGATTTCTTCATCTGATTGTAGTACGCATCGATACTGATCTACTGGCTGAATAGTAAATATTTCACCATGACCACGAATACTGGAAATAATTGGAATAGGCATTTTAAGGCGCTTCTTTTACATGAAACATGACTCCAACTACCATGTTTTCTGAATGCTGGCGATAAGCTTTTAAATAAGCTTCCTGTTTTTGCGATTTAAAACGTGCATCATCCTCATGGATTTCCATGTGAGTGAAATAATCTATTGTCTTGGTCCAAAGAAGACTGTCTGTCATGACTAAGGGCGCCGGTCTATTGGCTAGATAAGACTCTAGCTCACTTCTGCCAACTTCTGACATATCACGAACTATCTCACGAACGGTTTTTCCACGGAAAACGCCATTCATGATTTCAAGTTTACTGTATTCGTTTTCGTAAATTTTGATTAAATTAATCTGCTGATGCTCACGCAAACTATCAATAACTAATTTCATTGTTAAACCTTATGACGCTGGAAATTCTGAATAAATAATACTACTTGAGATCATCGTACCATTACCTTCATGATAATTGGCACTTAACGTATTTTGTTGGGGTGCACTTTGATTGATGCTGGCAGCTATCGCTTCTTTTTGCTGTACGAATTCTCCAGCAATTATTTGAGCCTCTGAACTATTGGTAACCGTGCGCGTTCCATGGTTACCAGAAAACAATTTAAATGGATTTAGTGACTTGGATGACTTGTGATTGCTTGGATGATCAGTTTGGTCTAATTCAGGGCTATCGGTAGTTGGTGATTTAAAACAACAAGTAAAACATGTGGAGATACCCATTTCATCCTCTTAAAGATTAACAATAAAAAACAGCCCCTTTAAAGTCGGGCTGAGGACTTTGTAGGTAAGAAAAAGGGTCGATCCTTACCTAAACAAGGATTATAAAGCCTCGTAAGCGTTGGCGAGGTTTGCTGGTGCAATGGCTGCATCAGTTTTTGGAACTGAATCAACACCGCCTGCCTCAAAGTATTTTTGCGCTTGCATAGCCGCATTCACCAAAGCCTCTAAATCATTTGAAAATTCAGGAACAGGGGTGCGGGTTGCATCCCAGCAACGGGTGATGATGATTCTATCTGTTTTTGGCTCTAGACTAAAACGGCCGCCACCATTTGCTTCTGGTAAAAAGTTTTCTTCTAGTAAACGACGCATATCGGCTTCTTTAGGTAGATCATGGATATAACAAAGTGCCGTTAGAACATCGGTGTCATCACCAACAAAAGTAACAACAATCTTATCGTCAAAGCATAAAGAACGTTGCTTAGCGTCGTCAAGACCTAAGCCCTCCATACCAATGGATTGACAAAATTCTTTTAATAAATTGTGAGATGCGCTCATAGTGGTCCCCTTTCAAGTGGTTAAAACTGGTTAATAATTACTTCTATCATTAATTCCTTATAAAACATACTATCGTTTTCCCTAATTTATCATTAAACACCTGTTATCGGTGTGCCTGGTTGAATCTGCTCTAAGCTAACCGTTCTACTCAATGGTTGAGCGGTAAAAGAAAATCTTCTTGGCGGTAAAGGCGGAGCATTTTCTACGTATTCATTTTCATCTTCATTTTCTAATACAGGTAAATGATGACTAATTGTGGCGTATTGACCACTATCTGCATGAATATCTGCCTGTACGGTGACCGTGTGCGACGTTCTAGCTGCAGGCCTATTAACCGGCACAATATCATCTACTTGACTGTAAATTTCATCATCAGGATCCATTTGACCTACGAGACTGTATGTACTTGTATTGTCTGTATCTGAACCCGAGTCTGTTAAAAAGTCATTGTTAACTGGAGTCGTTAAAGCCGCATGAGCCATTTTTAAATGAGCTTCCCAATGAGCTTTTTCACGATAAGCTTTAAAATCGTTGATGTTACCAGAGATTTCATCAAGGCATTCACTGCTAAATTCAGTAATATTTTTCCCTGCTTCAACCCAAGCATCTTGAGCGCTTGCCTCATATGCTTCGGCTTCATCAATGCGGATGTCTAATGTTATAACAGCATTTTGAACAAGTATATAAGCCTTGCGTAAAGCACGTTCGGTTTCAACGCTACCAGACTCTTCATGAGCAAGGCGTGCAGCATATAAATTGGTCAATAAACCATCAGGATTATCTTCATCTAATGATTGAGCAAGAAGATTTAATGAATTTTTAACTTCATTAAATCTTTGCATAGTTAAATTCAATCGAGCATGTAGAACCTCATGCTCATAAAATTCAACGTGATTCGTTTGTGTTTTTTCAGCTATTTCATAAAATCGATCTTGATCGATATGGCACAATTCCATAATGTTTTCAGGATGATCTGATGATAATGTTTGAGCTAGAATTTTAAAGGTTT
>JBOFCV010000538.1:0-7299 GCA_051646305.1 Turicibacter sp. | reverse complement strand
TATGATTCCATTATATCTAATTTTTAACTTTTTTTCTACCCTTAGTTTTTTCGTATACAAAAGTATACCATTGTATACAATGTAGTTAAACCTAGTAAACAACGTTGATACAATTGTATACAAAAGTATACAACGCATATCTCTAATGATTATATTCAATATAACTTTTATTATATTGAATATAAAAATGAGGTGTTTTATAGAAAAATTTAGAGCATGATAAATCATAGAAATAAGTGGAGTCCCCAGAAAATAAGTTAAAAAAGCGGACAAAGGGAGAAAATACTAGCGTTAAAAAAGCGGATGAAGGTTTTATATGGAATAATATGTTAAATTTTTGAATTTACCGACTAAACCTGAGTTAACAAGGATAACTGTTAAAGATTTGAATTCATCATGCATTACAATTCTCACTAAATATAATAAATGATGAAACTCCCCTATTTGTTATAAAAAAGCAGTTTCAAAAAGGGGCATTGATGAGACATTTCAACATAAGTGAACTGTGATTTTTTAGTTTTAGAAAAATTAAGCTCACAATGTGAAACATTTTAGAGACGGCGAATCAAAATATCTAACCCCAAAAGCATGCGAATCAAAAAAAGAAGCAGACTAAATTTATATCAGGATTAAAAGGAGGCCACATGGTGAAGATTGAAGGAAAATATGGACAGGCCGTGGTTATGACGAATTCCATTGAAGTGACAGCGATTGAACAAATTAAAGAATTATGTGATCAGCCGTGGACAAAAAAACTGCCAATTCGCGTCATGCCTGACTGCCACACCGGAATTGGGTGTGTGATTGGATTAACGATGCCTATTACAGATACTATTGTTAGCAATTTGGTTGGCGTTGATATTGGCTGTGGGATGGAGGTTTGTAAAATCGAGGAAACGTATCTCAATTTCAAACAACTTGATAAAATCATTCATGCTGTTGTTCCGTCTGGACGTGAGATTCGAAAAAAACTCCACCCCTATTATCATCAAGTCGATTTAACGAAGTTATATTGCTGGCCAAGTATTAAACAAAATGAAGATCGAATTAAATTAAGTTTAGGATCGCTTGGCGGAGGAAATCACTTTATCGAGGTGAATCAAGATACTTCTGGATCTTACTATCTCGTGATTCATTCAGGTAGCCGGCAACTGGGAACACTTGTCGCAAATTATTATCAAAACATTGCACAGATGAAGTTGGAAAAGTCATCAAAAAAAGGGGAGAACCATCCCCCCTACTATTTATCACCCTTAACTGATGTTGATATGATGCATTATTTACATGACATCACAATCGTTCAACACTATGCTTATTTAAATCGACGCGTGATGATGGATGAAATCATTAGAACTTATGGACTGAGCGTAGCTAAACAATGGACAACGATTCATAATTATATCGAACCAGGCAAAACCCCGATGCTTAGAAAAGGAGCAATTGCTGCACACAAAGATGAACTTGTTATTATTCCATTAAATATGAGAGATGGTAGTATCATCGGAACAGGTAAAGGAAATAAAGAGTGGAACGAATCTGCCCCTCATGGGGCTGGGCGATTAATGAGTCGAACCCTAGCAAAAGAGCGTTTAAACATGGAAGAATACATTAAAATAATGGAGGGTGTTTATAGTACGAGCATCTCACAACATACTTTAGATGAAGCGCCAATGGCCTATAAAGATAAAGCGGTTATTTTAGAATCCTTACACGAAACCGTCGAGCTCATGGAGATTATAAAACCTGTCTATAATTTTAAAGCAACTTAATTTAATCAAACTAAAAGCGAACGTACAGTTAGCATATAGCAGCACGTTCGCTTTTTTTATTAGGTCCATCTCTAACCGTACTGCTAAATTTAAATCCTCTTATATTTATAACAAGTTAAAAGATCATCCTTATTTTAAATCTGTTGTCTTTTTCACTTCTTTTAGTATTTGACTATAATCTAACACTATAATTGTTCATACTCCGAAGTTGTATAAAATTCACTTGATTTTAAATAGTTTGGAATATCAACTTGTAAGTTGTTGATCGATATACTTGCATATTTACGTTTTAACTCTAGCAAATAGATGTTTTGATCATGGGGCAATTGTCCAATACATCGGAGTTTAATCTGCAGATGGGATGCAAGATTAGGAATATCAAACAAACTGAGGAATCGTCGGCAGCGCCCTTTAAAGGCACGCTCAGGGTCTAGATTGTCAATCTCTGTATTACTAAAGATAAAGTCAATATGTAAACACCCTTCGCATACATAAATATCAGACTGACAATATTCTGAAATGTATTCACGATTTTGGTTAGCTCGTGAAATTCTAGAAAACTCCTCTAATTCATCAATAAAGGTTAAGAAGGCTGAGGTGCTATCAATATTTGATATTCGGTACCCTTCACTAGTGTGATTGGTAATTGCCGTTAATATATCAATTTTTGCTAGTACGTTTACAATCGATTTGTTAAATTTTCCAACTTTTCCATCCAAATAATAACTCAGACTCATTCCGTTAAAACATTTTATATTTTTCATGAGTAAGAAAGCACTCATAATACCGTGTTTGTATTCTTCAAAATCATTACTATATGTTAACTCGTTAGATTGCTCCTTTATCACATAAAACTCCATTGTAAGTGATTTTTTCAGCACAGTAAGTTCAAGAGGCGTTAAACTTAGTATGGCCTCTTTGTTAAAGCCTATTAAATTCCCCTGTGTATCACATTCAAAAACTTGTTTAAACATGCCTTCAAATTCATCTACGGATTTAATTTGTGCTTTAAATGACCAACTTAATAGCTCTATAAAACGTTCAATGTACGCTTGATCGATAGTTGAATAGTTAAAACTAAACTCATTGAAGTCTTTAATCGAGAAATAAGGAATAATACTTTTAATGCATTTATTAATTTTTTCAATTTTCTTAATCGGGTACCCCAAGTCGTGTGTCAACGCAGTTAAACATTGAATAGATTGATGATACTTATCCATTTCTGTATATAACTCCAACATTTCAATCATCTCTTCAAACACGTCTGGCATGTTAAGACTTTTCAGATCCATCGCCATGGTACCATATTTTTTAGATTCGTCAGCTAGAGCAACATAAATCGTTTTAAACTGCTCATTTGATTTCATATATTCCCCTAAGAAATAAACCCATAGACAATGGAGTGTATGGTCTCGATAAAATGAATCTGAAGCAAAAATTAGTTCTTCAAAGGACACATATTCATCAAAAAACTTAAATAATTTATCATAGCCTCTTTTATCATCATCAATATAAGTTAAAGCTGCTTCAAACAAACACTTCCATAGTTTTTTTGCAATAATAATTTGCTTATTCATACTACGTTCCGCGCTTAATTCTAAAATTAAATCACAAATCGGTTCCTTATATCCGGTTCGATTTTTCAAAAAACTAATTTTATCTTGCATCACTTCATCTAAGTAAAAATTTAACACCTTACTTTCATTTAATTTCCCCATACTCTTCCCCTCAATTTCTTATTTAAACTTCTACCCCTTGAATAATTTTGTCGTTAGATTGCGAGACATCACTGAAAGACTCTGTAGAATTCGTAAGAAGTTCCTACCTCTATTTATCAGCGCTTCTTATATCACACTTGAGATATCTAACAAAAGCATGTCTTTTTACATATTTTACCACACATTGTTCTATTTGGTAAGAGGCACTCTTTAAAACAATAATAGTCTATTTTACCTAAACTTATAAAAATCGACCAGATGTTAATCTATTTCACAGATTCCTCTTTTTTTCCCCTTCAGTTTATTCGAAACGAAAGTATCATAAAAATTAGATTTGTTTATTATAAGAACGTTCAACGATTAGATAAATGCCAAATAGCGTAAGATGTTCTAGTTCAACTCTCTGCCAGAGCTTATAACATTGCCCTCACAAAGAAAAAGAAAAACACATTACTGTGTTCTTCTTTTTTCATATTTAACCAACCACATCTAATCCATTTTTACCAATTCAAAATCATCAATCGTTCCCCAAGCACCACCTGGCACCTTGAGTTGCACACTGACGTTAAGCGTCCCATCACTTACGACGATTTCTTCAATACACGGCGCTTGCCAATTTGCCCACCCATCCACTTTAAACGTTTTGACATACTCATCACTTGCAGTCGTTGCAACTAACTTCATATCAGAGGATTTGGCATCACCACCTTGAATATGTGCAACCAATTGATATACACCAGCCTCGAGTCCTGTTATCGTCTGAGACAACAAAACATCCATCTCATCGTTCGAGTAAAAATGCGCCACTTTTTCTCCACTTTTAACATCTTCGTTTTTAATATTCATATATCCACTATTATCACTTAAATAATCAACATCCCAACCACTAAACTCTTCTTCAAAACTTGGATTTATGATAAAATTCTTACTTTCTAGGGTTACTGTAGCCTGAATCCCTAACTCATTGAGCTCCAACTCTTTACTTTGCGTTTTCCCTTGTATCACATAACGCCCAAGGCTAGAGCCCTTTAAATTTGCTAACTCCGATTCGCTCCATTGTACTTCAACACGTTGTTCACTGCCATCATTAAATTTTATACCGACCTCTTTTGGCAAATGAATGGCATCATTAGAACCCACTAATAGCTCAATGTCTTCTATTTTTTCAATCGATTTCGGTGCAACAGAGCCCGTTTCAATGTATTTGAATACATTTAGTGACTCTAATGGCTTACCGTTAAAATCAAATAAGGCCTGATTATCCACGGCACTTCCACCAAACCAAACACCAGCATCTTTTGAGTCATAATCACCTGCGTAACTCGATGCCCAACCCGATCCATATTTTTCCCACAATACTTTGTTACTTTCTAATTCCGTTACAGACCCAACTGGTAACCACGCAGGTTCCCAATAAAACACACCAATCCCTGCTTCTCCTACATTGCAAACAGCTTGGAAAACATCTCTAACTGATGTCGCTTGCCCTTGTACAGAAACAGAATGATTCAAATCTTGATTGCTTCCTGGCGATGTATTTCCATGCCCGTCACCATCTTCTTTTGTATAAACATAAGAGGTTTCAGCAACCATCACCTTTTTCCCGTATGTTTCTGCTATTTTTGTCAACTCAGCTGTTAAATTCTCTAACGTCCCATGCCAAAACGGGTAATATGAACTTGCAAACACATCATAGTCCACCTCATTTTTATCTAACTCTTTTGATACCGATTCATAAAACCCTTTTTTCTCAGGCGTCGTAAAGTGAAGTGCAACTAAGATATTTGAATCAACGTCTCGAACAGCCTTTGATCCTGCATTAAAAAGGCGTGACATATTTGCCCAATTCGATTCCCCTACAAATGTATGATTTGTCTCGTTCCCGATTTGGACCATTCCAACGTCTACTCCTTCGTCAATTAATCGTTGTAAGCTTGATTTAGTATACTCATAGACCGCCTCTTCTTTTTCTTCCACACTAAAATTTATCCACGCTTTAGGGGCTTCTTGCTTTGCAGGATCTGCCCAAAAATCAGAATAATGGAAATCGATAAGAACCTTCATGTCTTGTTTCGTTGCTCGCTTTCCAATTTCAATGGCCTTTTCAACATCATTATTACCACCACCATATCCAAATCCATTTTGGTCGTAAGGATCATTCCACACCCGAACACGAATATAATTCACACCAGATTTAGATAACGTCTTAAAAATATCTTGTTCTTTATTATCGAAATCATAAAAAGTCACACCACTATCCTCTAGTGCGATGACACTAGATACGTCTACTCCTTTTATCGTATCTTTTGTTAACCCCTTTACTTTTTCAACATAAATAGTTGATTCAATCATTTGCTCTCCTCTAAAGTGCCAAATTCCAATTCCTATCATTAGTAAACATGCTAAACTAATTAAAAACTTTTTCACCATTATACCCCCTACTAACTCGTACTAATAACATTTAACCATTCAAATTCATCAGCTGTTACTTAACACGCTTCACTTTATGTTGTATCGACTCCAATTTACATAAATTTAAACCCCTTATTTGAAAGCGCTTATGTTTGAATTATATCACTTAACTATCTCATGTCAATTTATTTAGTAATTTTTAGCAACAACTTGTAGCTATTTTTAGTAAATATGTTCAATTATTTTTTTCACTATTTATCTTATCTGACCTTATTAAAAGCCAATTATTTAAATTAATAAGATTACCCCAATCAACAAAAAAATGAATAATTTTACTCTCTTACGTTAAGCAAAGACTCTGAAAAAATCACTTATACTATTCACCAAAAACCTTGCTATCTTCTATTCGTTCCCCCCCTATTTCGTGGATACATTTTAAACTATCATTTCACTACCTACTTCTTGATCTTTGGTCAAATTAATAGACCCAATAAATCCCTAATTAAACGAAAGTGATCCAATTCATTTAATACATTGTTTGAGATAACTTATAATTTTAGACCTGACATAGAAATCGACTCCTTTTTAATCACCTAAAATCACAATCTGGATCTGTACTAGCCATTATTAAATACATGAAAAGAATCAATTTATTATAGTTTCCCCAGCTAGATTTCCTCATTTTTATCTTATTTTTTCGTTCCTTTGTATTCAAATACACAAAATAACACAAACTTATATAGTGAAAAAACCATTTCAACTTTTCACCCAGTTAATCTACGATGAAAGGAGCATGACAAATGAAAGCTCATGTAAACCAAGACACATGTATCGGCTGCGAATTATGTACCTCAGTCTGTCCGGAAGTATTTCAAATGAATGACGATGGAAAGTCAGAAGTAATCGCAGCTATTGTTGCCCCAGAGCATGAAGGAACTTGTAAAGATGCAAAAGAAAGTTGCCCAGTTGATGCTATTTCAGTAGAATAATATCTTTAGACAAAAAAAAACAGAGGATTGAATTTTAAGTTCAGTTCTCTGTTTTTATATTTAAGTTCTGTTTTACAGATACGGCGAACATAATCTATCTTATCCCCTGGCAAAAAATTTCTTTAATCTCTTAAAAATTCTTTTACTTCTACCCCGAATAACTAAAATTTAATCTAAGTAATACCATCAAATTAATCTAATGGGATAAAATTACCTTTTAGTTCAAATTTATAACCTAATTCACGTTAAATATCAGGTCCTCCATCTTTGTATCATTCAATTTGAATAGTAAATAAAGATTTTTCAACCTTTATCGTTGTTCTCCAAAATGTGATCCCAGGATAACTCCCACATCATGAGTGAAACACCGAATATAGCAAGGCACCATTTTAGTGATTCTTCTTTTTAACA
>JBOFCV010000528.1:0-7252 GCA_051646305.1 Turicibacter sp. | reverse complement strand
TAGGATAAACTAGACTATTGATTAATATTTTTGGATTTCCGTTAGTAGAAGCTTTTATAACTAAACCTAATAGTCACTCTCATGTTAGGGTTATAACGTACTAAAGATGGCTAGGATCTCCTCAGTTTTTGTTAGTTTAAATGCGATAAAGACTAAAATAGTTAAACTACTTCCAAGAATAGATACCCACGATAGGGATGTATATTCTCCTAAAAACCCGTAAATCATCGTTGATAAGGCAGCGCCTAATGAGCCGCAAGAGGCCATAAAACCAAAGATTGTTCCTCTATTTTCTTTTGGAATAGAAATCATAAAAGATGCATTGAAAATACTATTAGCCAAAATTTTTGAGAATATCGACAGGATAAAGAAGCATGCAAAGAACCATTTGGTTGAAATTGACATTGAGCCAATAATTAATACATTCGATAGGATGAACATATAAATCATAAAGTTGAATTTGAAGGAACTTTTTATTTTTATCATACCCATCATAAACGAGGCGATAATACCAATGGCGCTGATTGCTGATAAAAATACACCATATTCATTTAGTGATAACCCTTTGGATAATGAAATAGGTAAAAGCATGTTTTGCATTCCACTTCCCAATAGATTAAGTAAGATAGAGGTTAGCATAAATCGTTTCAATACAGGTAAGTTTATTGATAATTTTCCACCATATAAAACATCTTTGACAATTGTTTTGACTGATAGGTCACCTTGTTTTTTAATGATTGGAACATCGATAAAGTACTCTGTTATGGCAGAAATGATAAATGAAATTCCATTTAATAAGATGATGGGTGTAATCCCAAACATCGCAACAATCGCACCACTTAGGCTATTTCCGATTAAATCAATGGTCGACTGTGTCCCGTTATAAATGGATTGTCCCTGGATGAGCGTCTTTTTTTTAAGAATATCAACTAAAATGGTATTAACTGCTGGGGAAAAGAGGGTGTTGCACGTCGCACAGATAAATGAACAAATCATAATCATGGTAGTTGATAAGTGGTCGTTAAATGACAAATAGGCAAATAAAAGCATGATGGCGCCTCGAATTAAATCCATGCTAACAATAATTTTTTTACGATTCAATCGGTCGACAATTGCGCCAGCAAAAGGAAGCATAACTGTTCTTGTCATCATACTAATACTTGCAATTAAGGCCATTAACAGGGTACTTCCCGTTTTATCATAAACGTAGTAAGAGATAGCTAAGCTGTATAAGATATCCCCGAATTGGCTAATTCCCATCCCTTGCAATAATAAGATATAATCTTTGTTCCAAAGTTTATTTTGCTTCATCGTATCCCCCTGTTAATTTGTAAAATCGTATTCATAGTAACGTTTCCTTTTTAATAAAAGCTGTTAGAATACGATTTCCTTATTAAATAAGCATAAAAAGTAAGTGATTCATGAAAATTATAAGATAGACTAACTGCTCAATATGAATGATAAGGTGTGAATGTTAAATAGGAGAAGTACAGCGGGAAGTCTAAACGATTTCAAATAAAATAAGTTGAAAAAATTAAGATTAAGCCTGCAGCCAAGATGCAAACGCCAACACGGCGAATTTTATAGATAAATGTGATGCCTATTTTTGAATCCTTTGCAATATGTTCCCCTTTTAGTATCCGCATACAGGTGGCTGGTTTTATAAATAAAAATCCTCCCGCAATAACCATTAATAAATAAGCTGGTAACATAAAATTCCCCTCCACCTCTTTAAATGTAATTATTTTCCATATACTTACTATATAGGATAAAATAATCAAAGTCAATATGGCATCCATCTGGTTCATTATCATGATTTAAAGCTGATGCGTGAAGATGAATGCGCTAACTTTATTTTAATAAGAATATAGATGAAATAATGGTGCGAAATAGTGATAATTAGTAGATAATTCATCATACTATTTTAAGAGTATCTTCTGTGGAAGATAAATTTTTGAGGAGGTGGGCATGTGGCACGCGTTTTATATATTAAAGCAAATCCTAAATTAACTGAGCAATCTTTGACGTTCCAATTATCTGACTATTTCATTGAGGAATATGCAAAAAATCATCCCAATGATCAAATTGAAATGCTAGATTTATATAATACAATTTTACCAATTATGGATTATGAGCGCCTTTCACAGTACGATAAAGGAATAGAGAATGAAATTAAAGAAAATGCCTTACATTTTAAATCATTTGATAAATGCATTATCGCAGCCCCTGTTTGGAATCACGGATTTCCGGCTATGTTAAAAATATATTTAGATAACATCGTGTATCGTCATGTCACATTTACTTATGCAGAGGGTGGCATGGTAGGTCTTTGCACGCATATGAAAGTTTTGAATATTTCAACATCAGGTGGTGTTTATGAGGGAGATAGAAAAATCCTAAATCACCATAGTGCCCAAGTAGATGCTATTTTTTCGTTAGTTGGAATTTCTGATGTGACGCATGTGAAATTATCAGGGCGAGGTAAATTGAGTGAAGAGATGCTTTTAAATCGAGTAAAATGTATGAAAGCTGAATTGAAAGATATAGCGAAAACATTTTAAATGACTGTTTTACTGTTGTTGTATGGAAAAAATATCAAATGTTTGGTATAGTTTTAAGTGATAGTAGAAAAATATAGTAGGATCTCGTCTAGAGGAGGCAAAAAGCAATGAAAAAAACAACAAGTATCGTATTAGGTGTTATTGTGGGGATTATTGTGTTACTTGGAATGACATACTTTACCTCATATAATAGCATTATTTCATTAGAAGAAAATGTGGATGCCCAATATGCAAAAGTAGATACACAACTTCAACGTCGATTTGATTTAATTCCTAACTTAGTAAATGCGACACAAGGATATATGGAGCATGAAAAAGAAGTCTTTACCTCACTTGCTGATGCACGTGCTAAACTTGCAGGGGCTAGAAGTGTAAATGATAAAGTAGAAGCATCAAATGAAGTAGAAGGTGCTATTTCTCGTTTATTAGCTATCACTGAAAATTATCCCGAATTAAAAGCGAATGAGTCATTTAGAGCGTTAACAGATGAATTAGCTGGAACTGAAAATAGAATTGCAACGGAAAGAAGTCGTTACAATGATATGGTTAAAGACTATAATGCTGGAATTCGTCGCTTCCCTAAAAATATCATAGCTAATATGATGGGAGCAGAAAAACGTGACTATTTTGAAGCGGCAGCTGGTTCAGAACAAGCACCATCTGTTGACTTCGGTAACAAATAAACAGATAAACAAAGAGACCATTGGACAAAGTCTGTTCTTTGGTCTTTTTTTAAAAGAGAGGTGTTAAATGATGCAACATGCAATTAAAAGAAAAATTATACCAATCGGATTCCTTTTCTTATGTTTATTTGCATTCATGGGGAATTTCTACGCGCAAGCTAGCCAAATATCCATTCGTCCAACCACTGAGTTTTATGTCAATGATTATGCTAATGTTTTAGATAATAGTGTGGAACAACATATCATTAACATCAATAAACAATTTGAAAGAACCGAACAAAAACCCCAGATTGTGGTGCTGACGGTTCCAACGTTAGATGGAATAGATGTACAAAGTTATGCGTTAGAAGTATTTGAAAAGTTTAAAATTGGTAACAAAAACTATGATAATGGAATTTTAGTTTTACTGGCAACAGAGGAGCGTGCGATTCGGATTGAAGTCGGATATGGATTAGAGGGAGCTATTCCTGATGCGGTAGCGGGACGCATTATGGATGCTTCAATGAATGAACTAAGTAGTGGAGATTATTCAAAAGCCCTATACGATATGTTTAATCAACTCGTTACACGCGTTCAAACCGAATATGGGTATGATAATTTATTAAATGGAATTGTCGTTCAACCGATTCAAGAGCCGACTGAAATTAATCCAATTACTGCGATAATCGGAGCGATTGTTTTATTAATTATTATTAGTGCTGTGTGTAAAGTATTTGGGATCTCACCTTTTGAGTTGTTATATTTACTGATGGTATTCTCTAATTCAAATGGTGGTGGAGGTCGTGGTGGATCTGGTGGTTCAAGTGGCGGTGGAGGCCGTTCAGGTGGCGGTGGAGCCTCACGTAATTTTTAAATAAATCTAAGTAAAGCTAAATAAGTGATAAAATGCAAAAGCACTGAATTCAATGTAGATTCAGTGCTTTTGTATTTTATTAGGTTTTTATTTGGATAGATTAATAGTGGCGTATAGGGGGAAACCGATTTTTACCATTCAATTTTAATAAGTTGACCTTCTTTTAAGAAAACTTCCTCGTTTAAATCGATTAATTCTTGTGGTGTTAATTTAAATCGACTTAATAAATCTTGAATGGTTTCGTAAGGGTGGATTAAATGATAGTGGGTGTCAATTTCTTCAGGCACAATCAAGGGACAGGCAAGTCCTATATTGGGATCTGTTAAATCATTGAAATGACGTAGTTCATCAAGTGTTATTCCGTGTGTTGTTGCAACATCTACAAGGGTTTCACCAGGTTGGATAAAATAGATGGTAAAACCGAATGGAACCGTTTGTGGAACGAAAATTTCAGCATTTTGTTTAATGATGAGCGGTTTATTCCCATTCAATTCGATTAATTTTAGTGGCGTTGTATTAAATTTAGTACAGATACTTTGAATGGTATCCTCAGGTTGGATGATGTAGTTAATTGTTAAGGTGGTTGAATTTGACATGCTCTCACTTCCTTATTTTGAGCGAATACATTTCGAGTAAAGCTTTATATAGATTATGTCAAATATCGTGGGCATGTGCACAGAATTGTAAAAAAAACAAATTAATTAAGGGCTACGAGGTAGAGAATAGGATTAGGATATTAACAAAAAAAGGAATGATTATCACAAAAATTAGGCGATTATCATATAATGATAAAAAGATAATAGATGTCTGGGGGGATTGTGATGTCGGGTCTAATTTTATTGATAGTGGGGTACGGGGTGTGGATTCATGTCAAGATGGAGCAAAGTGTTTATCAAAAGGTAGATGCATCTATTTCATGCTTATTAATTCTTGGCGCACAATTAAAGACGAATGAAGCAACGCTCACGCTTCGTTCACGATTGAAAAAAGGGGCGCAGTTACTGCATGCAAATCCTGAGTTAAAAGTCATTGTGACGGGTGGGAAAGGGACAGATGTGTTATTTCCTGAGGCGATTATTATGCGTGATATTTTAATTTTAGAATATGGAATTGATCCAGATAGAATTATTGTTGAAGATAAAGCACATAATACATTTGAAAATTTATTATTATCAAAACCACTATTATTGCCAGGTGTGGTTGGGATTGTGACAAATGAATTTCATACGGTTCGGACTGGTTTTTTAGCAAAGCGCTTAAAGATAGAGGCCAGTTTATTCGGAGCTAAAACACCGCTTAAAAAAAGGTTTAAATGGCAGTTGCGCGAATACGCGGCTATGGTTAAGTCGTTGTGTGTGGATCGGGTAAAGGATGAGTTAATGGCTTCGGTATCAGAAGAGATGTAAGGGTAGAAGTTATGCTATGAATAACGGGTTACGCTTGAAATTTCTGGTGGTTAGACCTATAATAAGTGTAGTTAATAGAAGTGAGGTGAAATAATCATGGATGAAATGTGTAGTTGTGATGTTATTCATCTAGATACAGTGACAACAGTAAAAGAAATCATGCCATCTGACGAGACGCTACTCAAGTTGGCCGAATTATATAAAGCGATGGGTGATGGAACTCGAATTAAGATTATTTCCGCACTTGTTCAATCTGAAATGTGTGTCTGTGACTTGGCTAATTTGCTTCAAATGACGCAGTCAGCTATTTCACATCAACTTCGTGTGTTAAGACAAACTCATCTCGTGACTTTCCGTAAAGAAGGGAAAGTGGTTTATTATTCATTAGATGATAATCATATTAAAATGTTATATGAGCAAGGACTTGTTCACGTTTCGCATGAATAGATTTAGAAAATTTTTATACAGAGAGTGTTAGGGTCAGGAAATCAATTGATTAATTTGGCTGAAATGCTCTCGTCCATATAAAAATATGTCTTTAGATAACCTCGTTTATTAAAGGGAATTTAGGATAAGGATTAGATAACAAAGGCCAGTTCCTAATCAGGAACTGGCTTTTGTTAATGAGTTAGAAAAAGTAAATTAAAATGAAAACAACAGAATAAGTTAATGTAAAACCACGTGATTTTCGTTCGAGAAATCATAATAGGATGATCATTAAAAATCGTAATAATTTTGTCGTAGTTAATAAAGAGTACTCAAATCTTCAGCTACTATTTTTGCAGGACCGATCATGTAAGTATCTGCATTAGCAATGGGAACATTACTTATAAAAATTGAAATTAAAAACAGATTTATCTGTTTTTTTTATTATCTGGGGAATATTAAGTTCGTATCGTCTATTTAAGAAAGGGGAAATAAATATATCATTTTTATTTTTTTATTTGTTATAAGCTTTAGTCATATTAATGTACAGGCAGGCACGAAATCAGATGAATTCCTTGAAAGTAATAAATTTGATGTGGAATGTTTGGAAGTTTCATTTAATAAGAAAGATTTTTCTATAACTTTTGATTCACAAACTGGAGAAATTTTATCATTTTCACTACCAAATAAATCAGAAAATATAACTGATGAAGAGTGGTGTTACATTGTAATTGATTGCGCCGAAAAGATTTTTGGAAAAGATAGTGACCGCTATGAATTAAATAGGCAAAAATTTATGAAGCTAATGGAAGATATGAAAAAATAGGATGTAAAATACGATTTTAATTGAGGATATGAAATTCTGATATCGAGTCCTAAGATTAATATTCAAAGCCGGGGTGGAGAAAAAAAATATTCGTGGACAAGTACAGAAAAAGACGCTATTGTATCGTGGGGGTACGGCTCAAATTATTAATAATGGCGGTTTTATAATATAGTGTTGATTTTTAATTAATAACTCAAAGGTCTAACTTAAATAAATAAAAAACAGAAACAATTTAAAATAATTACTAAATTATGTTTTCTATAAATCTTTACAATACATAACCTCGATAGCATCGCTAAATTTCTTAGATTTTTCTGTTAAAACAAACCCATGATTCTCATAAAATTTACGTGCTCTATGATTTTCTTTAAATACCCATAACATTATTTTTCTGAATCCTGCATTTTTAATATCCCTCAAGATATGTTTCATCATTGCTGTTCCATATCCTTTTCCCCAATTATCACATAAACTATGAATACATATAATCTCCGAAT
>JBOFCV010000475.1:0-1785 GCA_051646305.1 Turicibacter sp. | reverse complement strand
TTATTTATCTTCTTCTTCTCCATTTTTATTATGACATTAGGAGAAATCGTTTTGTCTATTAATGTCACGCCGTATATTATGAACCAAACACCTGCTAGTCATCGTGGGCGAATGAGTGGAACCCTTCAATTAATCATGGGGACTGGGTATGCGCTTGCTCCGTTAATTATGGGTAATATTATAGATATAACAAGTATTCAAATAGGGTGGTTAGTAGTTGGACTGGTTGCAAGTTTGTGTAGCGTGTGTATCCTTTCGATGTATTTAAAAGATAAGAAAATAACGAAGAGGTTAGATGCGATTAGTCAGTAAATAATAAAAATATTAATGAGTCAAAGCAGGGGTAAGGAGTTGATAAAATGGATTTACGCTATACGTTTAATGAAGATGTACAAAATTATGATAAATATCGCCCGACCTACTGTCAGGAATTATTTAAGGACATTAATCTATATGCCAAATTAAATGAAACTAAGTTGGCTTTAGAAGTTGGAATCGGAAGTGGTCAAGCCACACGCCCCATTCTTATGACAGGGTGTGAGGTCAAAGCTGTTGACATTGGTAAAGACTTTGTAGATTATACAAAAGAAAAATTCAATGAATATAAAAAGTTTAGTGTCAATCACACTTCATTTGAGGCATTTGAGTGTGAGACTAATCAGATTGATCTTCTTTACTCAGCAACAGCTTTTCATTGGATTCCAGAAGATGTCGGGTATCCGAAGGCCTTAAAGTTATTAAAGGAAGATGGAGTTTTAGCTTTGTTTTGGAATAAGCCGTTTGTAAGTCGAGAGGATGATAGCTTGCATCAACAAATTCAAAGTGTCTATCAAAAATATCGTCCGTCTAATACAAAATGGATAGAACATGATAAAGTGAGATATAAAAAAATGTCAGAAATGATTCAATCATATGGTTTTAAAGACGTAGAAGTCAAGTTGTATCATCAAATACGTACGTTTGATGCAATCGAGTATATCAATCTGTTAAATACCTATTCCGATCATCGAAGTATGGAAACCTCTATCAAGCCATTATTTGAAAATGAAATAAAACAAGCGATTGTAGACAATGGTAATGTGTTAACTATTTATGACACAATAGAATTATATTTGGCAAGAAAGTAAATTGGCCTTCCTATCAACCCCTGCTGCACGCAATGAGTCGGCTATGATTTTTGAGTTATTAGCTATTAAAAAAGCCTGAAAATAAAGGGATCGCACAAGATGATGAATATCTTGCGCGATCCCTTTTCAGATGAATTGATTAGTTGACAGCTAATTCTACGATTTTGACGATGACATCAACGGCTTTCTCCATAGATTGTACCGGAATGTATTCGAATTTACCGTGGAAGTTATGACCACCCGTGAAGATATTTGGTGTAGGTAAGTTCATAAATGATAATTTTGATCCATCGGTTCCACCACGAACAGGGACAATTAAAGGTGTGACATCAGCCGCTTCTAACGCTTTTTTTGCCAATTCAACAATGTGCATTTTATCTACAAATTGCTCACCCATATTATAATATTGGTCTTTTAAACTCAACTCCACCGTATTAGTTGGATATTTTTGATTAAATTCTTTTACTAAATCTTCAACGAATTGTTTGCGAATGCCAAACTTCTCTTTATCAAATTCACGAATGATATAGTTTAACTTAGCTTCTTCACAATGACCAGACATCTCAGTTAAATGATAGAATCCTTCGTAACCTTCCGTGTGTTGAGGTGTTTCCATACGTGGGAACATGCTTGCAATTTCAGTTGCAATAAAGGCAGC
>JBOFCV010000425.1:0-7615 GCA_051646305.1 Turicibacter sp. | reverse complement strand
TGATCACCATGCCATGTGTAACAAGGATAATTCTTTCATTTGGATAAGTTTTATCTATCAGATTAAGTTCTGCCAAAACACGATGGATCACCTGTTCTCTTAATTCTTGGTCATGAATCTGTCCATCTGGGAACAAACTCCCACGTTCTTCTGGTAATAATCCTGCAGCCGAGCCAAAATCCATTTCAATTAAATCTTGAAACACTTCGACTTCAGGTAATAGTAAAGCACTTCCCATAATCTGCGCTGTTTCCTTTGCTCTTTTTAACGGACTACTAATGATGCGGTCCCACTTCTCTTCCTTTAAAAAATCGATACAACCACGTGCTTGTTGTCGACCTGTTTCATTCAGTTCAATATCTTCCCGACCTTGAAACCTCCCAGATAAATTCCAGTCCGTTTCTCCATGTCTAATCATACATAAAGTTGTCAAATTCATCACCTCATCTCTTATTTTAGATCAAAGTTTTACATCCGTCTATATTGTATTAGAAAATAGTTTCACATTTCATTTCTGAGCTCAATGAGGATTTCAGACCAACTTATACCCTTCTAATGTCTTTTTTAAATTTTATTGGGGTACAGTCACTACTACTTTTCTTCTCGACCTGTCACTTTCATAATCCTTCTTCTTCCTTGAGAAACTGAAGAACTAACCGTTCAATCATAGTCGCAGCTACCTTATTTTGATGCACAGTATCTATTGTTAAGGTTAGTCCCTCCTCTTTTGAAATCTCATCCCAGGTTTTCCCTAGCACATAATGCTTGAAGGCTGGTTTGAAAAAGACAAGCAACGAGGAATCATATCCCTTTGGTTTTGCCTTATGATGATTCGTTAAGTACTGTAACTGACACTCATTCAAGGGCAAATAACAAATCTGTTCACACTTTGCAATTTTGGCGATGATTTTACTGTAGCTAATTGATTTTTTATAAGCTAATGATTCTGGGTTTTCACTAATTAAAGGGAGTGATAAAATGGCTATTTTTGCTTTTGTTTTTTGTTTTAATGTTGAAATGATTGCTGTCAGATTAGATTCAAACCATACTTCATTAGGTTTAATTGGCAAATCCTTTTTTCTTTCAAATCTTAACTCATTTTGTTTATTTAAGGTAGCCAAAATATCATTGCTACCAATTAAGATAGTAATATAATTAGGATTACATGCTATGACTTCATCTAACCTATTTAACACGTTATATGCTAAGTCACCATTAATTCCGGCATTAATAATTTCAAAATAAGATCCTTTAGCTGACACTGAGAGCTCATTGACAAAACTATAGGACATTGCACCCTGAGTATTACTATCCCCCAAACAAACTACGCTTGGTTTCAAACTTCTCTTAGTTTTTAAGTAATGCTTAGGCGTGTTTACAGGACGTTGGTTAAATTTGTAAATCGTGTAACTACAAACAGAAAAAAATAGGGATAAACCGCCAAACAACGTCGTTTTGTAATCCTTCTTCTTTCTATCTACGACTGCTGTACACGTGAAAAATCCTAATAAAAAAACAACATATTTAATCATCCTTCTAATTTTACTCACAGAATACACCTCTTTTTGACTTTAAATAATAATGATGGATATGTAAAACATCTAGCTAATTCTATTATATTATACAATATTAGTATGTTTTCTTATTTTTTCTCATAATTTATACAAAATTTAAGTACTTTCTGTCTTCAGAATATAGTATCATATAATATTGATAATATAAAAATTTATTTTTTTGGAGGGATATCCATGAGTAATCGTACCACTAATTTAGGTAAGGATCCAATTGGGGTGTTACTTTTCAAATTAGCAACCCCTGCTATCATTGCTCAATTAGTTAATGTCTTATACAACATTGTCGATCGTATATTTATTGGTCGTCTTGCTGATGGAGATTTAGCTATGGCTGGTGTCGGCGTTGCATTTCCTATTATTTTATTAATCTCTGCATTCAGTGCTTTAATCGGTTATGGTGGAGCCCCTTTAGTTGCCATCAAAATGGGAGAAAATGATAACGATGGGGCTGAGAGAATTTTAAGTAATGCATTATCCATGTTAGTTTTACTTGGAGTAATTTTAACAATTGTCTTCCTCATCTTTAAAGAACCAATTCTTTGGGCCTTTGGAGCTAGCACATCAACAATTGGCTTCGCCAATGATTATTTATCTATCTATTTAATTGGAACTCTATTTGTCCAACTTGCACTTGGGATGAACCCCTACATTAATACACAGGGATTCGCTAAAATCGGGATGACAACCGTTATGGTTGGGGCTGTTATTAATATTGTACTTGATCCTATTTTAATATTTGGATTTGATATGGGCGTTAAAGGAGCTGCGTTAGCAACGATTATTGCTCAGTTTGTTTCAGCAGTATGGGTTCTATACTTCTTATTTGGCAAGCAAAGTATTCTTAAAATAAGAAAAAAATATCTAATGCCTTCAATAAAAATCGTCTTACCTATATTAGCATTAGGTGTCTCTCCATTTATTATGCAATCGACAGAAAGTTTAGTTCTTATCTCGCTAAATAATCAATTATCGACATATGGCGGAGATATTGCCGTTGGATCCATGACAATTATGAGTTCAATTCTACAAATGGTAATCTTACCTTGTCAAGGTTTAACAGCTGGCGCGCAACCCATCATTAGTTATAATTACGGAGCACATCAATTTGATCGCGTGAGACACACCTTCAAACTTCTTCTAGTTCTTTGTATCTCGTATACAACTATTATGTGGTTAGGGCTGATGTTTATACCTGAAGTCTTTGTTATGATTTTCAATAATAAACCTGAATTAGTTGAGGCAACTTCCCATAGTATTCGAATATTCTTTGGAGGTATGTTTATCTTCGGGGCACAAATGGCATGTCAGCAAACTTTCTTAGCTTTAGGCCAAGCAAAAATTTCATTATTCTTAGCACTTTTACGTAAAATTATATTATTAGTTCCACTAATTTTTATTTTACCTGCATTATTTGGAAATATTATTCCCGGTGTTGATTCAGTTTTATTAGCAGAGCCAGTATCTGATATTATAGCTGCACTAACGACTATTGCCTGTTTTATTATTTTCTACAAGAAAACATTGCGTGATGTTCCCAAAACAGATGAAGAAGTACAAACATCAAGTATTACACAAAAAATTTCTACAACTTAAAAACTTGATTACTAAAAAGCAGATTATGAAAATAATCTGCTTTTCTATCCCCTTTTAATACACCGCCAATTTAAACTTACATTTTTTCACTGTTAACATATAATTTAAATCCTATCTTTAATAAAAAATAATCTAATGTGGCATCCTATGTTATAGAAATCAATTTTACAGCCTTTATTCATATGCCTATAATTCTATCCCTTACCAACTTAACTTAGCGTATATATTTATCTTATATCTAAAAAAACACAGCCGATCTTAATAGTAGATAACTTATTAAGCTCATTTAAGTAAACAACCATTTAAAAAGTGGTTGTTTTTCTTTGTTTCTGAACTATCTAACAAGAGATAGTTCAGAATGAGATCACTGTTTAATTTATCGCATAGCTTTATGTCTGCAAGCTTCATATCCATCTTTCTAATGTCAAATGAAGCCATTGAAAAATGAACTCAATATAAAAAAAGTAGGTATCTAACTTTACTCAGTTCGTAAAGATAGCCCTACTTTTCTTCTTGTGTTTTTAACCCTTATCTACTTTTAAGATTAAGTTTTTTTAGATTACGAATCTAACTACGCTATTTTTTATTTACCTAACAAACTCGTATCGCATCTTATATTTCACAATTTTATTATCCCTTTACCGCACCCATTGTAATACCTTGTGTGAAGTATTTTTGGAAAAAGACAAAGATAATAACCATTGGTAAGGATGCCAATGCGGCTCCAGCCATTAAAACTCCATAATTTGATGAAAACTCTTGTTGCATAGTTGCAACACCAAGTGGAAGTGTTAAATTGGTTCTAGAATTTAAAAAGATTAACTGTAAAAAATAATCATTCCATGCTGATATGAATGTAAAGATGGCAAGAGCTGCTATTCCTGGTTTGACTAATGGAACAACAATTCTCATAAATATTCCTATTTCTGTGCACCCATCCATTTTGGCTGATTCAATTAGCTCATTTGGAACAGTAGCTGAAAATTGTTTCATTAGAAAGATACCGAACGGCCAACCTACTGCTGGAAGAATAACAGCTCGTAATGTATCTCCAAATCCCCATGCAGATACTATTTTAACTAAAGGAATTAAGATAACTTGTTTAGGGAGTGCCATTGCCACGATAAACATTGCAAAAATAAATTTAGAGCCATAAAATTGTTTTTTCCCTAAAGCATATCCAGCTAATGTGGCTGTAATACAAACCAAAATCATGGTAACAAACGAAATAGTAACACTATTCATAAACCATTGAAGTGCAGGATTTTTAAATAATTTTATCCAGTTTTCAAGTGTAGGATTCACTGGAAACCACTCCGGTGGAATGGCTACGGCAACATTTTGCAATTTAAAGGCCCCTGTTATGATCCAATAAAATGGGAAAATAAAAAATATTGCTAAGGCAGTTAAAATTACCATAGTTATAACTGTCCCCACAGTTATCTTTTTCTTTGGTTTTTTCATATTTATCGTACTTCTATTAATTACAGACATTTCACTACCTCCTCTCTAATACTCCACATCTTTTCCAAAGAATTTATATTGTACAAGGGAGAATAATGCAATAACCACTGCAAGCAATACCCCCATAGCCGCTGAGTATCCATATTTATTTAAAACAAACGAGCGCTCATAGACTAGATACATAATAGTTGACGTAGAATAGTTTGGCCCCCCTGCTGTTAAAAGTTGAATTAATGAAAAGCATTGGAAAGAATTTATTGTTGAAATAACGACAATATATAAGGTAGTTGGCATTAATAGTGGCCATTTAATATGTTTAAATATTTGCCAATTATTAGCTCCATCGATTTGGGCAGCTTCTTTATAGTCTTTCGGAATATTACCTAAAGATGCAACATATAAAATAATCGGTTGCCCAACTGATGTCGTTAACAAGACTACCATTACCGAAATTAATGCAAATCGTGAATCACCTAAAAATGAAATGGGTGCATTAACTAGATTCATAGACTGTAGTAAATAATTTAGAATTCCGTGTAGTGGATGGAATATCCATTGCCATACAACCGTGACACTTACGATCCCTGTAACGACAGGTAAATAAAATACACCTCTAAAAAATGAACGTGTAAATGCCGATCTTTCATAAATTGCGTTTGAAACATAAACACAAAAAACAACTATTACTGGTACAGTTCCAATCACGATTAATAAGGTATTCCATAATGATTTCATAAAAACCTTATCTGTGAACAAATTAAAATAATTTTGTAAACCTATAAATTCAAACTTACTCATTGTGTAGTCATAAAAGCTAATATATATACCTTGGATCATCGGAAATAACACAAAAATACCAAAAAATATTAATGCTGGTAATAAAAATAAATACCCAATAATTGATTCTCGTATTTTTGGTTTCAATCTGATCTTCTTATATGCAACATCCCTCTTCACAAGTACAGCCATTTAAAGACTCCTTCCTAGCTATTTAATTTGTTATAAAAGAGTGATTCGGCTATGTTGCCAAGCCACTCTTTTTTGTATTATTTTATTGCTGCATTTGATTGTTCAACAAAATTATCTAGTGCTGCTTGAACATCTCCGCCATTAACAGCATCTTGTAGCATTGGGAACCAAAGCGTTCTCATTTCATCATATCCATTGATTGTGTTGTAATATGTACCATAATAGGCAGTCATTTTTGCATTAAATTGTAGTTCTGGATCATCATATAAATCAGTAACTGAATTACGTGCTGCAAATGAACCTGTTGATAAAATATTCTTTACTCCCCACTCTGAATCATTCGCCATGAAATCAATGAATATCTTTGATGCTTCAACTTTTGCAGCATCTCCATTATCAAATACACAAGGCCCACCAATTAAGAATTCTAGTACAGGTTCTCCACCACTATTTGGGTAAGGCATAAATACAGGTTCAAAATCCATATTAGGTTGATTAGTATTTAATAGTCCCGGTGAAAACAAAAGTGTACTTGCTGCACGTCCAGCAACAAATTCATCAATTGTATCACTAGCTGCTAATGCACTACCATTAACCATTAAACCTTTGTTTATTGCTTCAGCTGTCCATGTTAGAGCTTTAACACCAGCTTCGTTATTAATTGTATATTCCGTTAAATCATCATTTGTAATCCACGAATTATACAAGTTCGAAATAAAAGCACGTGTTCCTTGATCACCAGCAGAGCTCTTAGAATAGAAAATAGCTGGCACTTTTCCTGCATCTTTGAGAGCTGATAATAAAGCTTCATACTCTTCAACTGTCCATGCGCGATTTTCTTTATCTAAAGGTAGCATCTCCAATAATCCTAGTTCTTCTAACATCGTCTTATTAAACGCCATCATAAATGGTGCAGTATTTATTGGATATAAGTAATAGTCACTACCATGTTTACTGGCACTTAGCACACTTGGATCCATATCTGCTTCTATTTCTGATGTAAACAAATCAGTAATTGGTGCTAAAACACCATTTTTAGCCCAAGTAATGACGCGGCCTGGTGCATCATATACAACATCTGGCGCTGTTTTTGTTTCGATAGCTGTATTAATTTTTGCAGGTCCGTCATTAAATGAAATCATTTCTAATTTCACTTTAATATTTGGATTTTTAGCTTCAAAAGCGGCAATCATTTCTTCCTCATATTTTCCTGGTGTGTCGTCAATCGTTGCAAAGTTTGGAAAGTTCCAAAATGTAATTTCCACAACCTCATCCTTTGATTGAGCATCTGGCGTTTCTGTTGTTACGGGTGTTTCTGTTTCTTTTGTTGGCTCAGGCGTGGTTTCATTAACTGTTGGTGCACATCCAACTGCTAGTGTAGCAAAAGCTAAGAACATTGCAGCACCCAGAATTCTCTTTTTAAACACATCTATTCCCCCTTAAAAATATTTATGTTATTCCAACGAACATGACATTCATTGTTGTAACCAATCTTTGATAAAAGAAATCATCTTTTTTTATCCCTTACAATATTTAAGCGTTTACATTTATATGTTACTTCAATAATCTTCTATTGTATATGGACTTCCCTAACGAAAACATTCAATAATTTTACTTATCTATTACTAGCCTTCCACTATTTAACTTTATTTTTAGAGTATATTTCTATTCCTTTATCTATTTAATCCATACTTCTTTTATATTTTTACAACTATACTTTATCATGACCGCTATTAGGTGGGTGCATTTTTATTCACTCATTTAAACTATCAAATTAGTCATTCTTCAATGACTATGTTTGGTATTTCTTTCTCTCGTCTAGTCATCTTTTTTAATGAATGTGATCTACAATAACAAATAAATCCTCTGATATTAATGGCTGTACAATATTTGGTGTTGGTGAAAACCAGCACCTTTTATTTTTAGGTGCATTAAAAAAGACATAATATCTCCTTTTCCTTTACAATGTAATCACCACAAAAACACGGAAAGGATGGAGTATTATGTCTCACTCT
>JBOFCV010000457.1:0-4709 GCA_051646305.1 Turicibacter sp. | reverse complement strand
TTTTAGCACGATTATAAAGCAATCTAAGTTTTAGTTTAGCTTAAATTTCTTGGGTGATTATTGTTGTAACAGCATTCATAATAATTTACGCAGGATATCGTCGTACCAAAGCATTTAAGATTCTAGCGCTGCACCTATTCATATGAAATATTTATCGCTTTGTATATAGATTAATCTTTACTTTAAAGGTTAACTATTATCAAAAGAAACTAACTATACTTTAAAAAAGCAGATACTAATAAAAGTATCTGCAGAATGTTTTAAGTTTATAAATATTTTCGTGGCACTCTCATGGCACAATCGAATAAATAAATGGAGCTTAAAATAATTAATCCCATTGCAATGAATGAAAAGATAATAAATTGTCTGGTTAAATTCCAAATATTGCACCCGACAAATAAGATAGCGATAATAGATAAACTAACCGTAATTAGAATTTGATGACTTATATGATGTCTTTGCCAAATAAAAGCGAATAGTAAGATGGTCCACCCGATTAACTCTAAATTAGTTAAGGAAAATGGATCAAAAATAAAAAGTGATAAGGCCCCACCTATGATTAATAGACTAGAAAAGTTTTTTAATAAAAACAATGTAAAACCTCCAATTCAAATCAATTCAAATACTCTCCCCAAAGTATTTACTTGTCGTTATAATATAGTTTATAGCATACTTATGTAACTTATGATAGTATTTCAGAAAAATGTATAATAAATGTATAAGCAATATTGTGTGATAAATCGCATGATATTGCTATGAATGTGTAAACTAAGTAAAATACGTCAGTTTTAGATAGTGTTGGGTGTCGTTATATAAAGTTTGTGTAAAAACTGTCGCTTAATGTATATAAAATAAAAAATAATAAAAATATGTCAGATATAGTTTAAGACAATAGCTTAATAAAGTAGTAAAATAAATTTATTGAGCGATATAGGTAGGTAATGGACAAAAGGAGAAGAAAAAATGATTTTGACTATTGATGTTGGGAATAGTAATATTGTGTTTGGGCTATTTGAAAAAGACATTTTGAAAAGTCATGTTCGTGTGGAAACAAAAAATCCTTTTGATGAAGCCTTAAGAGAGTTTGCTAATCATTATAGTATTAAGCATATTTTGATTTCAAGTGTAGTTCCAAGTATAAACGAGGAAATGAAAACATTATGTTTTAACTTATTTAATTGTATCCCTATTTTTATAGGGAGTGAAATGACTGCATTAGTAAATTTAAAGATTGATGAACATCATGAGATGGGCGGAGATTTAGTTTGTGGCTTAGTTGGTGCTTCTATTAAATACCCAGTTCCTTGTATATTAATTGATTGCGGGACAGCTACAAAATTTATGTATTTAGATGGAAATAAAAAGTTTCATGGTGGATCAGTGGCTCTGGGAATTGAAAAATCTTTGAATGCTTTAATTGGTCATACTGAATTATTACCGGAGTTAACGTTGTCTGTTCCCAAATCTTTGATTAGTATCGATACGGTAACAGCTATCCAATCAGGAATCGTTTTGGGGCACATTAAGATGATTGAAGGAATGATTGAGAGTATTAAGGATCAATATGGCGAAGCTTTTGTTGTTTTAACAGGTGGACTAGGAAATGTATTAAATGGGCATATAAAAAATGTAGATGTTTTTGATGATCATTTATTATTATATGGATTAAATGCAATGTATCATGAGTTATATGATAAAATATAAGTTTACTTAAGTAGTGTGTTTGTTTTTGAATAGAAGAAAAAAACCACAGAGTAACTTAACTTTAAATAAACTTGATAGGAGAAGTGACAGAAGATGAAAGATTATTTAGTTAAAGCGTTAGCGTACGGAGACCAAATTCGCGCATTTGCGATTAGTACAACAAATTTAGTGGATGAGGCACGTCGTCGTCATGATTGCTGGCCAACAACTTCAGCGGCGCTTGGACGTACATTAAGTGTAGCTGCAATGATGGGAAGCCAATTAAAAGGTGAAGAAAGTATTACAATTCGCATTAACGGAAATGGTCCAATTGGTGGAATTATCGTGGATGCCAATTCTCATGGTGTTGTTCGTGGCTATATAAATAACCCTCAAGTTCATTTTCAATATAATTCAGGAAAATTAAACGTTGGAATGGCTGTTGGAACAGACGGGCATTTATCAGTGACTAAAGATTTAGGATTAAAAGATTATTTTACAGGACAAGTGCCTTTACAAACCGGTGAAATTGGTGATGATTTTACTTATTACTTCGCTGTTTCAGAGCAAGTTCCATCAGCTGTTGGTGTGGGTGTATTAGTGGATCCTGATAATTCAGTTCGTGCAGCAGGTGGATTTATTATTCAAGTGATGCCAGGGGCTACTGATGAGACGTTAACAAAACTTGAAGCAGCATTAGCAAGTATTAAGCCAGTATCAACCATGATCGATGAAGGGTTTACACCAGAAATGATTTTGGAAACTATTTTTGGTAAAGACGAAGTGCGTATCTTAGAGCATAAAGAGGTTCGTTTTGAATGTGATTGTTCAAAACATCGATTTGAACAAGGAATTATTAGTCTTGGAAACACTGAGATTCAAGCGATGATTGATGAGAACGGTGGAGCGGAAGCTGTGTGCCACTTCTGTAATGAAAAATATAATTTTAGTGCTGAAGAGTTAGAGCAGTTAAAAACAAATAAGTAAGGT
Source organism: Turicibacter sp. (assembly GCA_051646305.1). Taxonomy (GTDB): domain Bacteria; phylum Bacillota_I; class Bacilli_A; order MOL361; family Turicibacteraceae; genus Turicibacter. The sequence continues at coordinate 2,036 of JBOFCV010000457.1, read as the reverse complement.
TAATCTATTAATTAAAACTAATGTGATAAGGGATGAACTAGCATGGATAATCGTTATGATGATGTTGAAGTAGTTGAAGCTGAAGTTGTTAGCAACGGTAGTGACGAGTCACAAAAAGAATATTGGCGTGATCAATTAAAAGAAGAATTACGCGCTGAATTAAGAGAAGACTACAGATATGAATTACGTAAAGGTCGTATGAAATATGCTGGGAAGTTTTACAGTATTGGGATGGTACTTGCCATTGTTATTTCGTATACAAAATACAGCTCGGTTTTATGGGCCATTATTCATGGATTATTCGGTTGGTTTTATGTGTTATACCATTTGTTTTTTGGATAAAATGAAAGAGGACGAATTGTCCTCTTTTTTTATATCCTGAAAATATAAAAAGATAAACGACCAAATTTCAAATTCAGAAATGGTGTGTTTATCTTTTTAGTGTTCACATTGGATATAATTGGTCGATGACGATTTCAAGATTAGGTCTTAAATCTGCATGAAACAATGGATTTTCGAGTTTTATTATTGAATCTAATGCAGGTTCTTGGGGTTTCGTTTCGATTCCTATGAAAAATAAGAGTAAGGCACATACAATAAGTAATCCGTTCAATACTTTCATAACAGCATCCCTTTCGTATTTTATATCTGATATTAGACGTGACTGTGGATAGCGTTTGGCTACTAGCTTTAAGCGTATTAAATTCTTAAATCAACACAGTTTGTGTCTATATACATTTTAAAGTCGTACTATATCATACGGTGTAGGATGGCAATATGTTCATACTAAAAAATGGACATTTAAAGTTATTTATGTCATTATATAAATAATAAATTGCGTTTTCTTTGAGGGATGACGTGATCTGTTATATGTTGTATTTAAAATCTAACAAACGAGGTAGAGACATGAAAAAATTAATATTAATCTCATTAGATGCAATGATAGGAAAAGACCTTGAAATCTTAAAAGAGTTACCGACATTTGGACCCATTGTAAAAAAAGGATCAATTGTTAAGTCAGTTGAAACCGTATATCCGTCAATGACATATACAGCGCATGCATCAATTGTATCGGGAACTTATCCAAATAAACATGGAATTATTACGAATGAGGTATTTACACCGCTTGTCACAAATGCGGATTGGTATGAATTACGTTCACAAAATAAAGCTCAAATCTTACCTGAATTAGCTAAACGTCATGGTTATACAACAGCTGTTAATAGTTGGCCAACACTTGCGGGGGCAGATGTTGATTATTTAGTTCAACGCGCAGGAATTCACTATCCAGTATCAGATCGCGAACGTGAAATTCGTAAAAATTCTAACGAGGTCTTAACACAAGACATGTGGGATTATTGTGAAAGTGCATGGGAATTAGAAAATTATTATTCAACAGATAAATTCTCAGCGCTCGCTTCAGAATACTTAATCAATAACTATCAACCTGATTTTATGATGATGCATATGACATTGCCCGATCACTACCGTCATTCTCACGGCGTTTTAACACCGAAAATGGCAGACGCTTATAAATACTTAGATGATATGCTATTAATCGTTGTGAATGCATTAAAAGCCCAAGGATTATATGAAGAAACAACCTTTGTATTCTGTTCAGATCATGGTCAAGTAGATGTCGATATGAGTATTAATCCAAATAAATTACTAATTGAAAATGGATTATTAACAGTAAATGAGTCAGGGGGGTTAACAGACTGGGAAGCTTATATCCAATCAAGTGGCGTATCTGCTCAAGTCTATATTAAAAATTCTGACGATGAAGCAATGGTTTCAAAAGTTTTAAATTTACTAAATGAAAATCGTGAATTATTACATATTGAACATATCTTCACGCGTGAAGAAGTGAATCAAACCTATAAACTAAATGGAGAATTTACATTTGTTTTAGAAGCAAAAGACGGTTCTGCATTTGGATGGAATATAAACGGTGATTATCACAATCCAATTATGAATGATGATTATCGCGTGAGCCGTGGAACACATGGGCATATTCCAAGCAAAGGGGAACAACC
>JBOFCV010000441.1:0-2123 GCA_051646305.1 Turicibacter sp. | reverse complement strand
CAATCGTGAAGTGCGATATCATGAGTTATTTTATCATAATGCTCAATGAGCCATGTTTTGAACTTTATCGCCACATCTCGTCTGAGCACGTATGTACAGCCGGGTCCCGCGGCTTCAAATAAATAGTCCCACTCTTTTTTTTCTTGAGCCTTATTGATAAGCATCTCTCTCCCATCCTCCCAAAAAGCAATTACATTAGAAGAGTAGCCGTCATATTCAGATAAAATGTCAACAGATGAGATTAACTTGTCAGGATTCCATATATCATCCTGATCACTCAATGCAATAAAATCATAGTCACTGATGTCAACATCTATAAATAGTCTATAGAAATTTTTTCCCGCTCCTCCAAATGTAGCTCCGTAAGGAAGCAAGGTTACGTTTTTATATTCTAAACAGAATTTATTACATATACTCATGGAGCTATCATCAGATTTATCAAGACTGATGTATAAGTGAACATCCACACACTTCTGTTCTAGTATACTTAAAACCTGCTCAGCTAACCATGGCTCACCATTAAATGCGGCTAATAGTACCCCAACCTTTTTTTTCTGCTGCATTAGAATTATTCACATTTGAAAACAGTATTGACAGATTCTAAGTTAGAGTAGCCTTTTTTTGAATCAGGCTCTAGGTAAGCCCCTTCAGACCACTCATTCCATGCATTAATAAAAACTAGTTTTTCTTCATACGTTGAGACTTGGGATTTTATAATATTCAATGCACTTATAAATTTATTATCACCTGTATCAGAGAAAAATGTTGCTCTCTCAGCATACCTGGGAGCATTATCCCAATCTGGGAATGCTACTTGATACACAGGTTTGTTCAAAAGCTGCAAGTCTACATTCACTTTCAAGCTATCTAAATAATCATCATAAGAAAATACATTATATTTATTACTCTTCAGAACCGTAGCGATCTTTAACTGTAAGAACTCTGGTAAACGTCTTGCAATCTTGTTTAGAGTTAATTTTAGTGAGCTTTCTTTTCGTAAATATTTATTGATGGAGTACCTGGGCTGAAAATTGACTATTGCATCAAAGTTTCTATACAGTGCTTCTGCATTTATTACATCATATGCTCTAAGAGCAATAAAGTGAATCCCATTAAAGCCGTTCTTCTTGGCCTCTGAGTTAAAAAAAGCCATGAACTCATCGAGCTTATTAATTAATTCAGCTCTATATATACAAAAAACCGGCTTATTATTAATCTTTAGATACCGAGGATCTGCAAAAAATTTACTCAAATACTGAAAATGAGCCGACCAAATTTGTGGATCTGCGATATGATTTTGTTTTATGAGGATATCATTAGGTTTACCCACCCACTGACGAGTCCAAGTTTCATTTGCCCAAGTAAAAAAATACTCAATATCAATACTATTATTTTCAAGCAAATTATTAACCGGCTTATCAAGCATTGGCTTGCCATCAAACCAATAATGATAAAAGTTAAAGCCAGATATACCATATCGCTTAGCTAAAGCTGCCTGTTCAACAATTGTAGACTTTTCAGCCTGATCATAATAATAATTATTAATAGGGACTCTGGGTTGATATTGCAGCTTCGACACAGGATTAGCTTTCTTTACCAAATCCCAATCGGTGAAACCACGTCCCCACCAAGTATCATTTTCTTTGGTAACATAAAATTGAGGAAAATAAAATGGGAAAATCTTGTATTTCATGTATTTAATCCGATTATTTAACACTAAACAAATTGACGAATCTGTGCTTTTTCAAAAAAATCTTAATAATTAAGTAGCTAGTGTACACGTTCAATAATAAATATTTAAGGAGGCTTTTTCTATAATGCGCCCTCCAGAACACGATAACTTTCAATAACGATGATACGTACCTATCTAAATCAGCTTCCGGATGAAAGGACAAATCGTGACAAACAATTACATCCATAATAATTATTTTGATTTTCCTGTGATTTATGTATTCAAATAACACTGTATCAGTGCCATAAAATTTTGTATAACTGGGATAATCAAAACACCTGAGCAGACTCACAGGAAGAAAAATACCACTGTTTATCGCATAAACATCTAAATTTAACACAGCGAAACGATCACTAGCATTTATTGAAAAAAACAACCATGAATGATACGG
>JBOFCV010000416.1:0-2857 GCA_051646305.1 Turicibacter sp. | reverse complement strand
ACAATCTTTGTTGCCGGTATTGGGTGTTTACTAAGTTTAATTGCGATTAGTTTAGCTGCCTATCCAATGGCATTTGGAGATTTCTATGGAAAGAAAATTTATACGTTTATGATTCTGTTTACGATGTGGTTTGGTGGAGGAATGGTTCCAACTTATATCGTTATGAGTAAATTAGGTCTTGTTGGAACACACTGGGCATTAATTTTGAACTTCTTAATGCCAGCCTACTATTTAATTATACTTCGTAGTTTCTTTAAATCGATTCCATTCGCACTGATTGAGTCTGCAAGACTTGATGGTGCTAACGATATTCAATGTTTATTCAAAATTGTATTACCATTATCAAAACCAGCACTTGCAACGATTGCGTTATGGGTCATTGTGGCTCACTGGAATGACTTTATGAACCCATTAATGTATTTAAATGATCGATCGACTTATACATTGCAGATCATATTAAATGATATTGTCTTACAAGCATCCGGGTCTTTATATGAGTTAAGTGATGCGGTTCAGTCAGGTGGTGGAACGATGACAGTTCCAGCTCAGGTACAGAATGCAGTTATCTTCGTTTCTATGATACCAATGTTAGTAATTTATCCATTTGTTCAAAAGTACTTTGTTAAGGGTGTTATGATCGGGTCAGTAAAAGGGTGATTCCTCATTACTGTATGAGACAAAGTTTTAGCTTACTTAAGGGAAAATCGAAGCATTGTGATTGCTTTTTAATCACAAGGAGTTACTGAGAGTAAGCTAATGCTTTAACTTAAACGATCATTCATATAAAAAAATTAATCGAAGATGAGAGGGAGATTAAGTATGAGTTACACACAAATGAGAATGGCAAAAAAATTATCTTATTTAGCAGCGGGGGTAGCATTATCAGCTACGTTATTAGTAGGATGTTCAAAAGGAAATGAAACAGAAAAACCAACTGAAACGCCATCAACTGGTTCAGAAACTACAGAAGCACCAAAAGAAAAATTATCATTTACTTACATGGGAAGTATTTGGGATCCGTTCCCACAAGAAAAAACTGATGTCATGAGAGAATTAGAAAAACGTACGAATACAGATATTACGTTTGACTGGTATCCAACTGCAAACTTTGATGAAAAAGTAACCGTGACATTAGCATCAGGAAAATTACCTGATATGATTTACGGAGCAAATCTTTCAACTTTAATTGATCAAGGGGCAATTATCCCATTAGATGATTTATTAGAAGAACATGGACAAAATATTTTAGCAGCATTAACAGAAGAAGATTTAAATATGATCCGTAACGCACAAGACGGAAAAATTTATAACATTCCATTCGTGTTAGATTTCCCTGCTCAATATGCGATGCAACTTCGTACAGATTGGTTAGATCGCGTTGGAATTGAAAAAACACCTGAAACGTGGGAAGAGTGGAAAGCGGCTTGGACTGCATTTAAAGAACAAGATGCAAATGGCGATGGAAATCCAAATAATGAGGTTCCATTCGGAGGAGATGTTTACTCTTTAATGCCTGCATTCGGATTAAATATTCGTGACAAAAACTGTTTCTTAGTAGATGGAACTGGTAATTACACAATGGCATATGAATTGCCAGAGTTTAAATTATTCTTAGAAGAAGTTCGTGGATTATATGCAAATGGATTACTTGATCAAGAATTCTCAACTCGTGGATTATTCGTGAATAACGTAGAAGTTGAAAAAGCATATCAAGCAAATATTGTTGGATCAGGGATGAACTGGGCAGCTAATACAAAAACAACAACAAACGTATTACGTGAAATTGATCCATTAGCAACACTTGTAGGGGTGAAACCAGTTCAAGGTCCTGAAGGACATAGTGGAATTGTTAGCCGTACTAAAGCTGGAGGATCAGCAGCCATTACAGTAGCAGGTGAAGAAAAAGCGGTTGAAATCATTAAATTCTTTGATTATTTATTTAGTGAAGAAGGAACAACTTTAGCAAGTTACGGTATCGAAGGGCAGCATTATGACCTTGTAGATGGAAAACCAGTTCTTAAAGATGAATTTGCAGATTTCAATGAAGCTCGTAAAAATGGGGTTAACTTTACACCATTCCCACATGTATTCACAGGGGATTCTTATATGCAAATGACTTTAGGTGGAAAAACAGTAGAAGAATTAGATGAAACAACAAAAATCTTCTATGATGCATTATTTGTAGGAGAAGATAGCTTCTTTGCGCCAACTCCAACCTTACAAACAGGAGCTTACATCGATAATCAAGCAACAATTATGCCTAAATTAGAATCATTATTAGCTGAGTGCGTAATCGGATCTATTTCAGTGGATCAATTCTATTCAGAATATGAAAAATTAAAAGCAGTGGGATTACAAGATATCTTAGATCAAGGTAACGAAGCATACCAAAAAATGAAATAATTCAAAATTAAATAAAATTAGGCTTTTGGATATACGTCCAAAAGCCTATTCCTAAATAGAGGTGGAAAAATGAAAAAGTTAGAAGAAATGACAATAGAGGAAAAAGTAGGACAACTTGTTGTGGCAGGATTTGCAGGGGAAAGATTAACAGATGAAGATAAAGCCCATTTTAAAAAATATCATATTGGAAATTATATTTACTTTACGCGCAACGTATTAAATAAGCAATCCATCCTTGCATTAAGTCAAGAATTGCATGAACTATGTCTTGAGGAACACCAAATCGCTCCATTTATCACAGTGGATCAAGAAGGAGGAATGGTCACAAGATTATTCGATGGCGCGACGTTTATGCCTGGAAATATGGCCATCGCATCGCTTAATGATCCTCATCTGACTTATACGCAAGGTTCATATATGGCGCAAGAATTATTAAACCTTGGAATTAATTTTA
>JBOFCV010000367.1:0-4063 GCA_051646305.1 Turicibacter sp. | reverse complement strand
AGGTGTTACACATATGTCGTGTGAAGCCATTATTTCATTTATTTCTTCTTCTAATATCCATCTGTTCTCAATATGCACATCAGATAGACCATGTAAAGTAGGCATGTATGGTGCCATATCACCGGCCCCATAGATGGACAAAGTGAATTTCTCATTTTCACTTTTCAGTTTTTTATAGGCATCGAGTAAAATATCAAGGCCCTTGTAATGATGAATTCTACCAAAAAAAACCAGTTTAACTTTTTTATCTGGCAATTCTTTTACTTTTATCGTGGGCGCTGGAGAAAATGAAAATGCAGGATGAGGTATCACAAATATCTTTTTATCTAGATGCTTAAGCTCATCCTTGGCATAGTTAGTTAAAGTCACAATGGCATCTGCATTTTTTCTATCCAACTTAGATACATAATCGATTATTTTATTTTCTTCGCCAGAATGACTAGCAGGGTCATGTATGGTCAACAAATATCGAACGCCAATACTTTTAAATTTACTTGAAAAGAAAAAATTCCATATATGTGGCATTGTACAATAAACACAATCAATTTCATTATCAACGATATATTTGATCAATTTCTTTCTAACATAAAAAATCTTAAATAAACTTAGTATTGCTGAAAATATACCAGTATATGTATTCACACTAAATAACTTTAATTTAGCAGTATGATAATCTAAAATATTATCTGCATCGTTTGATACAGCTGCATGTATTTCATAATCGTCATTTGTTAGTTCATTAAGTGCTAAAGCCATTTCATAGTTATATTTAGGACCTGCACCTTTTCGGCCAAAATGCCAAACTAAAATATTCATTATATTTTCAACAACCTCTTTTGGGTCTGCGCTTCAAACGCAATCAAAATAAAAATGCCGTAAATAAGCATGGTATTATTAAATGCTTCTTGTTTAAAATTAACAAGCAACACCATTGATAAGCAAAAAAAAGCAAAAATACGATCGGTGAAATGCCTGATAGATAAATATGAAGACAGTATATAAATCACGATCAAGCACAAACCGCCCACACCCAATTGCCTATAATAGCCAATATCAGATTTTACATAAGCACCATGCGATGTCATATATTGGCCTAAACCAAAAAATGTGACATCAAATTTAATTCTAATGTGATTAGTCAATAAATCATTTACTGAATCAAAACCACCAGCGTTATCTTTTTGCTCAAACATGGCCAGTACAAAGTAACTCGGTATGTCAAAAAATAGCATAATGAATGTTATAACTGAGGCAATTAATAAAAGTAACGGAACACCTTTATATAAGGTCATAATTTTTTTGGGCTTCAACACTAAATATAGCATATACATAGGTATTATTAAGAAAACAGACCTACCATTCACCATCGCAACTGCTATACCCAAAGCACAACTAATTACAGCCGCCCAATATTCAAAACTCATTAATTTAGAATCAAGTATTTTGTGAATACCTATCATCACTAAAGGTAAAATACCTAGCGCATAGCCAGAAAAACCTTGATTTGATAATGTCGCATCACGATACCAAAAAGAATCACCAAAATTCTCCTCTATATGACTAGCTCGGCTTGATAAAAAAAACCCCCTAAAGCCTTGCCATATATCAATATTATATAGTGCTAAAGAAACCGCTTGAATAAGAAAAACAACAGAGATAAATATATAAAGCGAGCTTACATTATACTTCAATAACAAGTTAGCAATTATCATTGCGTTTGCAAAAATCAAGAACGTTTTTATCATTACAAATACATAATGATAAACTGATTCACCATGATATAGCGCCATCACGTTAGAATATATTATGAAAACAAACCAAATCACAATTGCTTTATAAAAAATCGGTACAGAATCTTTATAAAAAAACAGAAATAAAATAGAAAATGTCAGCAATTGACCTATCGAGTTTGCCGTCTTAAAAACCGTCAGATCAAACATGCCGATATAAATAGAAATGTATAGAATTATACTTTTACTTTTACTCATCGTATAAGTCATGGCAAACATTTACTCATTCCGATTTTTTCGCATATTGTTATAATATTTATAGCGACCTATTAGAATATGCACTATATTTGCTAAAGGTCTACCTATAAAATCATGTTGATACGTAACTTCGTTTTCTGTTGAACTAGCATAAGATAAATCTTCATAGATAAGTGGCTTAACTGGGTGATGAACAACCACCCCTAAATTACTATACAATGACCATTCATCAGCAAGCCAATATGGTTTAAGTGGTTTTGATAAAGTAATTGCTGCTGCTTTATTTATTAAATAGCACACTGTACCACAACGGGTTACATATTTATTTTGCCCAAAGATATGGCCTGCAATTTTTATTTTATTAGCTAATGGCTGCTTCAATCCCTGGACAAATAGATGCTTTTTGCTAGTTTTAGAATGCCCTAACAAGATAACTTGTGGGGTATTGCTCAGCTTGCTGCACTCTTCACTGAAATCATCAATAAATTTCTGAAATTGAGGTTCAGGTAGAGCATCATCCTCCATGATCAATAGCCATTGTGAATCATCTGTTGATTCACTAAAAGATTTTATAATTTCAGCATGGCTTAGGGTACAGCCTACTTCACCTTTACGCAGTTCCCTGCTGTATAAAGATTTAGCAATAAATTGGTCAAACCGAGGATCATTATCAGCTGGAACGATGGCATCAAAATACTTATATTCAAGGAACGAGAATAATCGATCAAAATTCTTTCTACGTTCGCTGCAGTTCAGTGAAATTACTATTTTTTTCATTTTCATAAGACTCGAGTCAATGATTGGTCACTGTCAATTTCTAACAAACCACTAGAAATGATTATAAAACGATCATCTTTTTGTGTAAAACTGACTTAATAAAAAACTTCCGCAAATAAGACTTCATTAAAATTTGCGTGTGTTTTGACAACTAACAACTTGTATTTTGCAAATTAAAAAAACACTTGTTTTTAAAAAAATCAGAAGGTATGCTATTAAGCACCTCAAGTTATAATTCTTTAAAAAATTCAAAAATCAATTTTGACGAATTCAATCTCTCATTCCCTTTCCAAAATATACTTTTAATAGCAGATCTTATTTCACTTTTGTTATCAACTGACAGCATATTTTCAATTAAATCATCCACTTTAAATGATATTTCACCAGGAGCATACTCTTTCAGGTCAAAATACGATGTCCTTGACCCTGAAACATACTCATCATAATCGAACAAATAGAGATAGATTGGCTTATCTAAAATCACATAATCGAACATTATAGATGAATAATCGGTTATCAAACCATCAGTAAATGGCAATAGTGGATATACATCACTCTTATTACCAATTATTAATACGTTTGATAAACTTTCAAATAATGAGAGAGCCTCATTAGGAGTATTAGGATGACATTTTAACAATAGCAGAAAATTATTGCTTTTTAACACATCATTCAATTTAAACAAATCATCGGTCATTGATGACATGAAGTTTGCATTTGCATCTCTCCATGTAGGCATAAATATGAATGTTTTTTCATAGTTCTGAGCAAAATCTATTATTCGAATATGGTCATCACAGTCTTTGTTTACCAAAAAATTATATATGTAATCATGAGGTTTATCGAATAACGCTAATCTTGGATTGCCAAAACTCAAGCACCTATCAGCCTCTATTGAAAATGCTGACGCAAAAGCATATTCAGTTACAAAATCAGAAGGTGATATCATCCAATCGGGCTTTTTATATATCCAAGGATATCTCAAATAATCTGTAATTGAAGGAGATGAATATCGATTCATTAGTACACCACCATCAATATCTTTTTCTATTTTCTTATATGGTATACCATGCCATAGGTTTATTATAACAGCGCCTCCTGATGCATAATAATTAATGTCATTCGAGTAGGCGTTAACAAACCAATATTTCCCTGTCAATGAGTAATAGAGACCATGTAAACTCCATTTCTTATATGCTAAACCACCATGCTTAGCAACAACTTTTATATCAGCGTCGCTATTTGCTATCCAAATGCATTTATTGTCAGTGCACTCTTCAATCATTGCTAAATATAAA
>JBOFCV010000336.1:0-7132 GCA_051646305.1 Turicibacter sp. | reverse complement strand
AGCACGGCTGGTTCACCCCGTTGGGTAAAATGACCGCTCATAACGACCACTATAACATCAGCATTTGTTTGTTGTTTGCTTTCTTCTAGATGATATAAATGACCATTATGAAACGGATTGTATTCAACAATTAAACCTGTTGCTTTCATTGTATCACCTTCCTCTGTTTATTATATCAAAAAACGTGCTATAATAACACGGTGAGGTAGATTATTAACATGGTGTCGTAAAAGGTTTAATAACTATCAAACAACTAAACAGGATCATCTTTTTTCGACTTTAACACTTAACGTGTTGACAAGTGTGAAAAAAGTATGTATAATGTAGTCTGTTGCAATGAGGTGATTGTAATGAAATGGGCTATCGCTCAACTTATAAAAAAAGGTTCAGAGATTTTTGAAATTGACGAAACCGTTGATTTTGAAGATATCGTGAAACGTCATGATGAAATTCGCAGTATGTCGAAAGTCAGAGTGACAGGTACCGGACAATTGCAACAAGGGAAGAAAAAAATTGTCTTTGTACTTCATATCGAAGGAACAATGACGTTACCTTGTGCGTTGACTCTTGATGATGTTGTTTATCCATTTGACTCAGATAGCGTAGAGATCTTTGTCTTAGATAAGGACATTTATGAAGAGGATGAAGATGAATACCTAGTAACAGGAACAACTGTAGAGTTAGCACCTGTTGTCTGGCAAAATATTCTACTTCAAAAACCTTTACGTATTGTAAAGGACGGTGCTTATGATGAAATTAAAAAAAGAGGTATTGAGATTGAATCTGAAGAAGAGTTTGCAGAAGCGGCTATGGCTGAACAAGCAAATAAAATCGATCCTCGATTAGCAATTTTATCAAAATTATTAGATGATACTCAAGATAACTAGGAGGTGTCAAAATGGCTGTACCACAAAGAAGAACGTCAAAAACTGCTAAACGTAAACGTCGTACTCACTTCAAATTAGAAGTTCCAGGTATGGTTGCATGCCCAAACTGTGGAGAAATGAAATTATCTCACCGTGTTTGTCCAGCATGTGGTCAATATAAAGGACGCGAAATCGTTAAAACTGAAGCTTAATACTTTGTTAATGGGCCCATTAATAAAGGTTTAGAAAGAGGACTTTATGTCCTCTTTTTTTTATGCATTGTTAAGTGAATCATTATCTATTGCTTGAGGGATTAATCCTTTAGCTTCATGAAATTAAGAGAATCAAGCTACTTCTAAAGTTATTTTGTTTTTGTGGCTCTTTGTCAACTGGTGTAAACTCATCATCCACACCAAATGTTCTAGAACGATAAAATAATGTGCTTATATTCGAAGTGGAATGCTGAAGGTGATGAGATGCGACCAATTAAACTCAACCAATTAAAAGATTGATACGGTGTTTTTCCTGAACCAATTTTAAAGCGAAGCGTAGGGGGATGGCAGAAGATTTATCTGACATAAGGATCTGGGTGTTAAGTATGACTAGTTATAAAATGTAATCTAAATAGAAAATACAAAAATATCAAAAGTTATTGGTGAAGGGGGAATACAAGATGTAATTGGTTAAATATAACTTTTTTAGGATAGACTATTGACGTGTTAGCGTTTGCATGATATTCTAAGGTTAGATAAGGATTGTTACTGCATAGCAGGCAAAACCTACATTAATATGAAAAAGCAAAACTTTGTTTTTTGATATTGGTATAGGTTTTTTTCAATGTTAGGGGGGATAACGATGAAAGTGAAGCGGGTATACAATAATAATACGGTGCATGCAGAGGATTGTCATGGCGTGGAATATATCTTATTAGGCCGGGGACTGGGGTTTCGAAAAAAACCAAATGATCAAATTGATCCAACAATGATTGAAAAAACATTTATCTTAAACGAAGCAAACATGAGTAGTAAGTATCTAGAGTTATTAAAAGATATACCACCACAAAAAATTGAGTTAGCCCACACGATTATTGAAGGGGCGCAAAAAGAGTTGAATGTGACGTTTAATGATAGCATTTATGTTGCTTTGACAGATCATATTCATTATGCGATTACACGGTATAAGAACAACGAGCCGTTGAAAAATGTCTTGCTGTGGGAGATTAAGAAATTTTATCGTAAAGAATTTATTGCCGCGCAACATGCAATTAAGCAAATAGAAAAAGCTGAAAATCTAACATTACTGGAGGATGAAGCTGGGTTTATAGCTCTTCATTTTGTAAATGCCCAACAAGAGGGGGAAGAAATGAAAGAGACGATTATGGTGACAGAGGTGATTGAAGAGATTTTGCGAATCATTAAATATTTCTACTGTATGGATATCGATGAAAATAGTTTAAACTATAGCCGATTTGTGACGCATATTAGATATTTTATTAGACGTTTGTTTGCGCAAGAATTATCAGATTCAGAGGATGATTTTTTATATGAACAAATAAAGCAAAAATATCCTAAATCATTTGAATGTGCCATTAAGGTGAATCATTATATTTCCAAAAAATTTGATATCATCATGACGCATGAAGAGCTGGTTTATTTTATGTTGCATATTAACCGTGTCACACAAAGACAAACTAATAACAACTAGAAGGATTGTTACCTTTAGAGGGCAAAACCTGGATGTTGAAAAGAATTCTTTTAAGAATCTTTTTCAATGTCCAGGTTTTTATTATAAAAAATCGGTCAAATCTGAGTAATTTGTGATGAATGATTGATGGGGATCGGGGTCAATAAGTCATCACTTACTATATAAAAAGAAGAAAAATAAAGGAGAGTGTGGATATGAATTACAAAGAATTAGCTTCAGGTATTCTTGCTGCTGTGGGGGGAGAATCAAATGTTGTCAGTGTGATGCATTGTGCAACGAGATTACGTTTTCAGGTTAAAAATTTAAATCGTGTGGACCAAGGTGCTGTTAGAAAAATGAAAGGGGTTATGGGAATTCAAGTCAAGGAAAATCAATTCCAAGTCATTATTGGAGCAGATGTATCAAATGTATATCGTGAGATTGAGAAACTCGGGAATTTTAAATCAGAAGGTGGCGATATATCAACTAAAAAATTCTCAATTACAAAAGTAATTGAAACGATAGCGGGAATCTTCACACCCGTTATTCCAGCGATATGTGGAGCAGGGATGTTAAAAGCCTTATTAGTTTTATTGACAACATTCCATTGGATGTCACCAGAATCACAAACTTACTATTTCTTAAACTTTATTTCAGATGCTGCCTTCTATTTCTTACCTGTTATGTTAGCATTTACCGCAGCGCAACGCTTTAAATGTAATCAATTTTTAGCGGTGACAATAGCGGGTGTCTTATTACATCCTAGTTTGCAAGCATTAGGTGGCGCGGAAGAAGCTGTGTTATTCTTAGGGATTCCTGTTACTATTGCAAATTATGCCTCTTCAGTTGTTCCGATTATATTGGCAGTATGGGTTCAATCTTATGTTGAACGCTTTGCTGATAAAATTTCACCTAAGCCAATCAAAGTCTTTATTAAACCGTTACTAACAATCTTGCTTGTAGCACCGATTGCTTTAATTGTTTTAGGGCCTATTGGAACTTATGCAGGGGACGTAGTTGCAGCTGGATTAAATATAGTGAATGATAAAGCGGGTTGGTTACCTCCACTATTAATGGGGATTTTCTCACCACTTATTGTTATGACGGGGATGCATTATAGTTTAATGCCTGTTGCTTTCCAACAAATGATGTCAGTTGGGTATGTAACGCTTGATTTACCTGGTATGCTTGCAGCCAATGTGGCGCAAGGAGGAGCAGCATTATGTGTTGCCTTAAGAACTAAAAATAAAGCATTAAGACAATTAGCAGCTTCAACTGGATTAACTGCTGTTTTAGGAATTACAGAACCTGCGATGTACGGGGTTAACTTAAAACTTAAAAAACCATTCTACGCTGTCATGATTGGTGGGGGACTTGGTGGTTTGTATGCAGGGGTAATGTCTGTTAAAGCTTATGCATTTGCTTCACCAGGTCTTGCTTCGTTACCAATTTTTATTGGTGGAGATGGAATGAGCAATGTTTTCCATGCTATTATGACGTGTGTTGTAGCCTTCGTAGGAGCATTTATTGCCACTTGGTTCTTAGGGTTTGAAGATGTTGTAGAGGAAGGACAAGTTGAGGAAGAACCTTCAAATATCATTCCATTAAATAATAAAATCAAAGTTGTGAGCCCGGTTGTGGGGGAAGTTGTACAATTATCATGTGTTAATGATGCAACGTTTGCAAATGAAATATTAGGAAAAGGGGTTGCAATCCAACCGACAATTGGTGAAGTAACATCACCTGTTAATGGAAAAGTAACAGCAATTTTCCCAACGAAACATGCCATTGGAATTACATCAGATGAAGGGATTGAAATTTTAATTCATGTTGGGATTAATACCGTTAAATTAAACGGACAATATTTTGAATCATTTGTTCAAACTGGAGATCTTGTAAAAGTTGGTGATAAATTAGTTGGATTTGATTTGGAAGCCATTAAACAAGCGGGTTATGATACGATCACCTCTGTGATTGTCACAAATTCTAATACATACTTGGATGTATTACCTACAACTGAATCAACCATGAATACAAAAGCAACGTTGTTAATGGTAATATAAACGATTAATTCACTTCATGTAAGTTAAAAAGAGAAATAGGGTTAATCATTAAAGTCAATGTAAAGATAAACTAGCCTTACCTCTAAAATGACGGGTAAGGCTAAATCTAATAGAATGCGTATAGGAGAATAATAATGGATAAATTTCAATTACCAAACGGATTTTTATGGGGGGGAGCACTTGCTGCAAACCAGTGTGAGGGCGCATACTTAGAAGATGGAAAAGGCCTTGGATTAGTGGATAAATTACCAAGTGGTAAGATGCGCCAAAGCATTTTATTTAATCCAACACAAATCGATCAACAAACATTTGATTATTATCCAAGTCATGAAGCGATTGATTTCTACCATACATACAAAGAAGATATAGCTTTGCTTAGCGAAATGGGATTCAAGTGTTTACGCATTTCAATGTCATGGCCCAGAGTTTTTCCAGGCGGAGATGAGTCATTCCCTAACGAATTAGGATTGAAATACTATGATGCACTAATTGATGAACTCATAAAAAATAAGATCGAACCGATTGTGACAATTAACCATTTTGATACCCCATACGCTCTCGCAAAAAATTATGGTGGATGGTCAAATCCCAAATTAATCGATTTTTATTTAACGTACTGTGAGACTATTTTTAATCGCTATAAAGGAAAAGTAAAGTATTGGCTAACTTTTAATGAAATCAATATGATTTTGCATATCCCATATTTAGGTGGTGGATTACTTTTGGAACATGATGGGGACCCGGCTATTAAATATCAAGCGGCCCACCACCAATTGGTTGCATCAGCCAAAGCAACGAAACTTGCACACGAGATAGATTCAAGTAACCAAGTGGGGTGTATGTTAGCAGCCGGATCCGTTTATCCCTATACCTGTGAACCGCATGATGTCATGGCGGCAATTGAAAAGAACCGTGAATCTTATTTCTTTATCGACGTCCAATCCCGTGGAAAGTATCCGGCCTACACGAAACAGTTATTTGAACAATTAGGCGTGAAACTGTGTGTGACAGAAGAGGAGATCGCATGTTTAAGAGAGAACACCGTTGATTTTATTGCGTTTAGTTACTATTCCTCAAGACTGGTCAGCGCAGATCCAAACGTGAATGTAAATAAAACCGATGGAAATATATTTTCCTCGTTAAAAAATCCATATTTACACGCGAGCGATTGGGGGTGGCAAATCGATCCTGTTGGGTTGCGTATCACTATGAATGACTTGTATGATCGCTATCAAAAACCATTATTTATCGTTGAAAATGGATTAGGTGCGGTGGATAAAGTGGAAGAAGATGGCCAAATTTTAGACGACTATCGCATCAGATACTTACAACAACATATCGATCAAATGAAATTAGGCGTGCAAGATGGCGTGGAACTCATGGGCTATACCCCGTGGGGATGCATCGATTTAGTGAGTGCTGGGTCCGGTGAAATGAAAAAACGCTACGGATTTATTTACGTGGACAAAGATAACGAAGGCCTGGGTACCTTAGCCCGATACAAGAAAAAATCATTCGGCTGGTATCAACAAGTCATCGCTTCAAATGGTCAAGACTTATAAGAGTTAGTGGGGGAAAATTAGTATGTGGCAGTTTTTAAATGAATAATCGCAAGGTGAGTTAGATGGTTGTGATGACGTAGAGCTTCGCGTTATAAAAGTTTGAAATTGGTTTAAAAAATCGGTTTAAAAATGACTCCAATGATAGCTAGAGGCCCTCTTGTGACATCTAGGAAAGGAAGTTATGGAACGCTGTTTAAGATTGTGTCGCAATTTTTTGAAAATAACAAAAAAAAGTTAGAGCTACCATGTTTTATGACGTGGGAGCTCTAACTTTTTAATTGAAATGAAGCAAATCGAGCGATTCACAATGAAAGGCGTTACATAATGAGGACTTATTCGCATAAAACACCCTTTAACCGTTAAATTATGTTACAATAAGAAAAAATTTAACTCATTGGGGTTAAGGAGTGAAGAATAATGGAAAACATAATAAAAAGTGTGACAGCTAAGGCTTTACAAGTTAATCAAGACGATGTAAAAGTTGCCTATCGTTTAATGGGTGGGATGTCAAATTTCACATTTGTAATCGAAGTAAAGGGAGAAAAATATACCTTTAGAATTCCTGGTAAAAATGCACATGTTTTCGTTGATCGTGTAGAAGAAGCTCAAAATATTGAAAAAATAGAAGGGTTAGGGATTAATAATGAAACCGTCTATTTAGATACAGAAGCAGGCTATAAAATCGCTAAATTCGTGGAAGGATTATCACTTGGTGATTGTGAAACACCCGAAGTTTATTTACAGGATGTAGCTGATGTTTTAAAAACATTACATCACTCAAATCTTGTCGCAGCCAAAGATTATCAACCGTACGAACGTTTAGCATCATATGAAGTATTAGTGAACGATTTAAATCACTCACATGACCCAAGATATCATGCGTTAAAAGAAGAGTTTCTTTCATACCGTGAATTCTTAGACCAATGTCCTAAAGTGTTTTGTCATAACGATAGTCAAA
>JBOFCV010000414.1:0-2115 GCA_051646305.1 Turicibacter sp. | reverse complement strand
GTGGGAATGGTTCAGATGATTCAAAAGATTCGTCTTCAAAAGCAGCTTCATCAGCTAGTTCTGAAGAAGTTGTAACAGGAGCATCAATTAGTGATAAACCTGAGGATATCATCCATGGTTTAGGACCAGATGGTAACTGGATTTTTGCATTAACTGGTGACGCTAAGTTAACAGAAGATTTAGTTGTATCAGGAACTTTTTACGATAAAAATGACAAGTCAAGTGATGTTTACCGTAAATTAGCTTTATACACACAAGATGCAGATAAAAAAGTAACAGGCGAATTCAAATTAACTGTACCAAAAATGATTGTTGAATCACCAAACTTTAAAATCCAAAATGGAACAATTGTTGGTGATGTACAAGTTTCTGCAGAAGGTTTTGAATTAGCTGACTCTACAGTTGAAGGAAATGTAACTTTTGATACGCAAGAATTGAAAGATTCTGCTAAATTAGATACAGGTAAAGTAACTGGAACAGTTGAAGTTGCTAAATAATTAAGAGAATAAATCAAAACTTGATTGGCTCCTATTTTTTAGGTAAACCAATCAAGTTTTTTTGTATGACTAATTTAGCTACTGATGACTATTTTAAATAAATGCTAAAGGGGAGAAGAGAGTGAGCTTACAAGAACAAGTTAATTCAGGGAAACCATATGACGATTTTTCTACAGAAGCAGTTTTGGCTCGTGATGTTGCTAAGGGATTAACGCGGAAATATAATAATAAAATCAACTTAGAAGGTACTTATGATCTAAGTATCCTGACAGAGCTTCTAGGCAAGCATGGTCAACAATGTATGATAGAATCTAATTTTAGATGTGAATTTGGCTTTAATATCTCGATAGGTGAGAATTTTTTTGCCAATTACGATTTAATTATTTTAGACTGTAACCAAGTTACAATTGGAAATGATGTCTTATTTGGGCCAAGGGTGGGATTATACGCAGCCAATCATGCTCAGAACCCAATTGCTCGTGCAGCTGGAGAAGTCTATTCAAAACCCATCGTAATTGGCAATAAGGTCTGGCTTTGTGGAGACGTATCAGTAGCTCCAGGAGTGACGATTGGTGATAATAGCATTATTGGAACTGGAAGTGTTGTTACTAAGGACATTCCTGCCAATGTTGTTGCTGCAGGAAACCCATGTAGAGTGATTAAAAGTATCGTTGATGAATAAAAAGATAGCAAAAAAGCATCTTACTCAAAAAATGAGTAAAATGCTTTTTCACTGTTAAGCTAAATCTGTCCCATTACTAGCAATTACTTGTTTATACCAATTAAATGAATCCTTACGAGAACGTTCCAGTGTTCCGTTGCCGTAGTCATCTTGATCTACATAAATAAACCCATAACGTTTAGACATTTCATTCGTACTCGCGCTGATTAAGTCAATACATCCCCAAGGCGTATAGCCAATTAGATTGACACCGTCTTTAATCGCTTCAGACATTTGCTCAATATGTTGGCGCAAATAATCAATACGATACGAATCATGAATACTACCATCTTCCTCAACTGTATCATATGCACCAAGACCATTTTCAACAATAAATAGTGGTACTTGATAACGATCATACATTTTATTTAACGTAATACGTAAACCTTTAGGGTCAATTTGCCAGCCCCAGTCACTGGATTTCAAGTATGGGTTTTTCAGGCCGCTCATAAAGTTTCCAACAACTTGTTGCTTCGTAGGGTCACCACTTTGAACCATAGACATATAGTAGCTGAAAGAAAGGAAATCAACTGTGTGGAGCAACAATAATTCCTCATCACCTGGTTCCATTTCAATAGTGATATTCTTTTCTTCAAAAAAACGATCCATATAGCTTGGATAGTAGCCACGTACTTGAACATCCGTATAGAACAAGTTTGCGTGATCCTCTTCCAAAGCCCGTTGCACATCATCTGGGTTACACGTTTCAGCATAAGATTCCATCCGAGCCAACATGCACCCAATCATTGAATCAGGGATAATCTCATGTCCAGCTTTAACGGCACGAGCGCTCGCCACAAATTGATGGTGCGTTCCTTGATAGGCTGCTTGCATATGATTTTCATAGGTTCCAGCTAAAATTCCACCGCCAATGTAAGGGCTCATTGCCATCACATT
>JBOFCV010000220.1:0-8357 GCA_051646305.1 Turicibacter sp. | reverse complement strand
CTAATTAGTGTAAAGCTTGCTTCATTATTTAATGTCGGAACGATTGCCAACGGTGTTGTAAAAGCCGGTGCCGCTAAAGTTGTTATCTCAGGATTTAACGGTGGAACAGGCGCTTCACCGAAATCATCATTAAAATACACAGGATTACCTTGGGAATATGGCTTATATCAAACACATGTGAATTTACTTCAAAATGATGTGCGCACGAAAACATTAATTCAAGTCGATGGTCAAATTAAATCAGGATACGATGTGATTGCAGCAGCGATCTTAGGTGCTGATGAATTTGGAATCGGAACGATGGCTTTAATTGGTGTTGATTGTATCGGATGTAAGATGTGTCACACAAATAAATGTCCAAAAGGAATCACAACGCAAGATACAACATTACGTCAAAAACTAAACACAGATACAACGCCATTGAAAACATACTTAACTTACTTAGCTCGCCAAACACGTGAATTAATGGCAGCGATGGGTGTTAAATCATTACAAGAACTTCGCGGGCGTACTGATTTGATTTCAATTCCAGATAACAATCCCTATCATTTAACATTAAACTGGTTAGAAGCACATCCATGTACAGAATCTGTCACACTCCAAACACCTGATTATTCAAGTGATATTTTACAACCAGATATGCTTAATGTGGTAAAAAGCACGCAACGAACGCTTGGTGTAGGACTTGTGAGCGATGAGGTTCAAACATTTAAAACTTATGGATATGCAGGGCAAAGTTATGGTGCGTTTATGAATCAAACCGTGAATCTGATTCATGAGGGATATGCTAATGACTACGTCGGAAAAGGATTAAGCGGAGGCCTTGTTGTTGTTAAAGTGGATGAGACGATTCGTGAATTAAGTTTACAAAATCCGGAGATGATTAATGAGCATTTCATCGCTGGGAATACGATTTTATACGGGGCAACACAAGGATCATGCTACATCGAAGGTCGTGTCGGTGAGCGATTTGCGGTTCGTAATTCAGGCGTAACGGCGGTTAATCATGGAATGGGCGTGCATGCGTGCGAGTACATGACGGGCGGTGTTGTGGTGAGTTTAGGTGGTGTTGAGGGCAACATCGGAGCAGGGATGACAGGTGGATTACTGTTTGTATACAAACCATCAAACCTAGCACAAAAACTAAACACTTCATACGTTGGAATTTATGAGATGACGGATGCTCATGTATCGGTATTAAAACAAACCTTACAAGATTACGTTGCAAAAACTGGCAACGTCCTAGCTTCGAATATCCTAGCAAACTTTGAAGCCGAAGTAACTCATTTCAACTTAGTCACATCAGCTGATTATTATCAGTTGAGTTTATAATGAGAGAGTATCTATATACAAAGGGATAAATATTTCACATTAATAGTTGCAGTCCTAGAACTTAAATGCCTTGATATCACGGTATTCTATAGTCATAGTAATAGTTTTGAAAATCCACAAAACTAACTGGGACTTATATAAAAAAACTAAAAACGAAAGCTTCCTTAGAACAGTTAAGGAAGCTTTCGTTTTTTTATTTGTTTTAAAGTTGAACAACGCCTGATCTCTAAATAGCTATATATACTAAAGTGAGGAGATGTGCTCAAATATAAAATGAGAGATCGGGTCTAAGGTGTTGATAATTTTTAGCGTTTCGAAGGGGCGCCAGCTAGTTCAGTGATTTTAGATAGAAAGGGCGCGCATCTTTTGATTATCCGGATGAATAGTCTATATGAAGAAATTATATTTATTTCCAAATAATAGGTTTACAAAACAGATATGCCAGTGTATTATGTAAGTAGTACAGTATGACAGTTAAGAGGCAGGTGACAAAATGAATTTCACAACAATTGAATTTAATAATAAAGAACCGATCTATCTACAAATTGTAGAACTCATAAAAAAGGCGATTGCAAGTGGTGAGCTACAACCGGGAGATAAGTTACCATCGGTTAGGGAGTTATCAACAGCGGTTGGAGTTAATCCGAATACGTTGCAACGTGCCTATACAGAACTTGAAAGATTAGGTGTGACCTATACCAAACGAGGAATGGGATCATTTGTTAGTACAGCAGAAGGGCATGTGGATCAATTGAAAAATGAGATGATACAAGAAATAGTTAAAAAGTTTTTAGACGATTTAAAATCGGCGGGGGTTTCACCACGTGAGGCGCAAAAAATAATAGAGGAGATGGTCGATCATGATTAAATTAATAAATATCAATAAAAAATATGGTGATAAAATTATTTTAAATAACGTAAGTTTAGATATCCCAAGAGGGGAAATTATTGGTTTATTAGCACCAAATGCGATGGGGAAAAGTACGTTTCTAAAAATCATTGGGGGACAAATTTGTATGGACAGCGGAACTTATTTGTTTGAGGGCGAAGAATTTAAGGCGAGCCATAAAGCCTTTATCGGATATTTAAATGACACAGGCACTTTCCCGCTTGGTTGGCGTGTAAAAGATACCATCGCGTACTATCAAGAATACTTTAAGACGTTCAATATCGAAAAATGTACGGCGATGTTAGCTGAGTTTAAAGTCGAACTGAATGATAAAATGAAGGTCTTATCAAAAGGTCAGGCAGAAAAACTTCAACTCGCTTTAGCACTTTCAATCGATGGGTCGCTTTATATTATGGACGAACCGTTAGCAGCTGTTGATTTGATAGCCCGTGAAGAGATTATCAAAATGATGATGGCTAAGTTTGATTTGGATACGACTATTTTATTATCAAGCCACTTAGTTGCTGACATTGAAATGTTACTCGACCGTGTTCTTTTCCTAAAAGATGGAGAAATCATTGAAAATACGTTAGTTGAAGATTTACGACTAGAAGGAAAATCAATCGTGTCTCGCTATAAAGAGGTGTTTGGTGGATGTTAACTTTCAAAAAAACTTATTTAGATGGAACTAAACTATTAGTTGTTATTTTTATAGCAATTACCGCTTTGTTTGGGTTAGCTGCTCTAGTTGGTTATCAATATCAAGATTTTATGATTTTTTTGAGCTCAGGTTATCATACGTTTTATCAGCTTTCGTTATTTTTTGGGTTAGCTTATCCTGTTTTTGCGCTAAAATGTATTGCTCCTAGAAAGGGAAAGTTCTTAGATGCTCAGGTTGGAACCTCCATCTTACCACTCACTAAAAAACAGTTGCTTTTAAAGGCGATGAAGCCATGGTTTATCACTTTTCCACTTTATATGTTAGGAAGCACCATCGTGTATGCGTTTATTGAAGCTAATATGTTAGAGGCAAATGTGGCCACGATGCTTGTGATGGGTGGACTTTTATATCTAGTGTTTGGCGGGTTATCGATTTCAGGTCTTGTGCTACAAATCATGGCAATCGTTATTTTATACTTAGCTAAACAACAACGTGGAATCAAAGTGATTTCAAAATTTCTTGTACTAGATCTTGTAACTTTTATGATTGGATCAGGAATCATTGAGCTTCTTCAACTCGACACAGCAACCGATATGTCGTGGATGTTTATTATTTTTGGCTTATTTTTATTTGTTTCACTTGCAACATTTATTTATGCATTTCGATTCATTGAGAAAATTTATCAGTAAGGTGGCGATATATTTGCTAAAAAAAGATTGGTTATTTAAGTCTAAGATTTTATTGATACAGTTAATCGTCATTGATCTATTATTTAGTTTATTTATGGGAGACGTGGCTTTGAATGACGAATTTTGGGTTCGAAATACACTGGCATCGTTTTATCAAACCTTTTACCGTCTTTCTATTTTCATGGGATGTTCGTATCCATTTTATGCGTTAAAGCTGATTAGTCCACAAAAAGGGTCAGTTTTAAAATACCCAAGTCTTACAGCCCACTTGCCGTATACTAAAAAACAGTTAATGAAAATGAGCTTAAAACCGTGGCTAATATTGTTTCCTATCCATCTTGTACTCGCAACCCTTGTGTATCGCTATTCACAACTAAACGTGCTAGGTCAGTCGGCTGAAGTCGTCAGTCAGGATATTGCTTTGACGTTACTTGCTGGAATCTTTGTATTTAGTGGAATCGGGTTTCAATTTATGTATGGCCTAATCAAGCATCTATCAAAAGAAATCATCCCGCATAAGCTTGTGAGTTTATGTGTACTCGGAAATGTTGGTTTCTTATGTTTAGTTACGATAAGCGTACGCTTTTTACAAATCGATTTGAATCATGTGACCACTATTAAATTCATTAGTATGATCTATTTTGTAATCAATCTAACTTTAGTATTAACTTGCTTTAAAGACATGGAAAAAATTTATCAGTAGGGTGGGGGATTTATGACTAGAATTTCAAAGTTAAGAATCGTGAGTTTAGTGATGGGGATGTTGTTCTTGGTTGGATGTGATTCATCACATTACAAAAGTTTGATAAGTGTAAAATCAAGTTATCGAACAGTGTTAAGTGTAACAAATAGCACGTCAGAACGGTTTGAAATGTCGTATAAGAGTTTTGATGGATCACGTACAAAAAAAGTAAATTTCAAAGAAGGCGAAGTTGTTGAATTTGAAATTGAAATGACAACCAGTTCAGGCGATTTGAAATTATCCATAGTAGATCCGAATGGAACAATTTTGTATGAGACCATCGGACCAGATATAGAGGTAACAGAAACGATGACGATGGCCACGACTGGCTATTATTCGATTAAAGTTGAAGGGGATCATAGCGGAAGTTTTAAAGTGAGATGGACAAAGAAATAAGAAAGGAGGATGGTGAAGCATGATTAACATTAAAAAAGATTGGGTGTATGAGGCGAAATGGACTTATTTTGTTTTTGTGGGATTACTGATTCTTTTCTTTCTGTTGAGTTTATTTAATTATCCGGATCAACTTAGTTTTGCGATTGGAACGACGTATCGTACGGTTTATCAAATGACTAATCTGCTCATGATGTTTTACCCAGCATATAGTTTAATGAGGATTTCACCTAAACTTGGGAAGGTAACCGATTCACCGTTGCTCACGACTCATTTACCATTTACGAAAAAGCAACTGTGGTATAAGAGCATCAAGCGGTGGTTCATTTGTTTTCCAAGTTACTATGTGTTATCAACAGCACTTTATTTTAAGACGAATCTTTTATTGTTAGATAAAAGTATGAATGACGCATGGATGGAGTTTTTTGTTGTTGTCATGGTAATCTTCTTTATTGTGGCAGGTATTTCGTTACAGTTTCTAGCGGGATTGATTAATAGCTTAGCTAAACAGGTTGCTTGGTATAAGTATTTTATTAGTGGAATGATTTTAAATACTTTATTTGTATTTGCAGCGATTGGACTTGCTAATGTGTGGAAGCTAGATGGTGATAATATGAAAGTTGCTATTAGCTACATTAGTGGTGTGATGATTGTCTACTTGCTACTTAGCGTGAGTGTCTTTGTGCCTGCGTTTAAATCTATTGAAAAGATTGATCAGTAAATGAGTGGATAGTAATGTTAGTCGATTAATACCAAATAGAATAGTTAGAATGTAAAAATAAGAAAGTAAAGGTGGTGAATGAAATGTTTAATTTAAAAAAAGATTGGATGCTAGAGCACCGATTAGGTTTTTTGCTTTTTAGTTTGCTATTAGTCGCTTGTTTTTTAATTAATATGGTTGTGGCGATGCAAGATGTGACGACTCAAGAAAAATGGTATCTCATGTTGATTCCATTTGACTATACATTATTATTTCAGTTTAGTATTTTTATCTTAATGTTTTATCCATTGTTGGCATTAAGTGCGATTTGTCCAAAAAGTAATGCGGGATTGGGAACTTATATCATAACGAATCAATTACCGTTTACCAAGAAGCAATTACTTTGGAGAGGTGTTAAACCGTGGTTAACAGCATATCCTACGTATATCATTTTTGGAACGGTCTTATATGCGATATCACAAGTCTACTTTTCAAATCTGCCACTGGATGGTGTGTTATTTAAAGTAGGAGGAACCGTAGGACTTGCGTGCTTTGTGGTAGGAGGAATTGTTCTTCAAATCATGGGGGCTGTTATTAATAGTTTAGCTAAACAAAAAAGGTGGTACAAAGTTTTAAGTTCTATCTTAATTAGAAATTTATTGTATGTAATGGCCTGTATGATTGTAACTAAGGTATTACAATTAAATGGAAATAATGAGATGATGGTATTTGCTGAGACAATGGGGTTCTTTGTCGTCTTTCTAGGGTGGAGTAGCATTGGCTTTATCAAATCATTTAAACAGATTGAACATATTTATCAGTAACAGTTGAAGTTAAAAAGGAGAGATTGGATGTTAATTTTAAAAAATGTAGATAAAAAGTTTCGCGATACTCACGCCGTATCCGATTTAAATCTAAGTGTAAATGATGGCGAAATTTATGGTTTACTGGGGGCCAATGGTGCAGGGAAAACAACAACATTCCGCATGATTTTAGGTCTGTATGAACAAAGTGCAGGAGAGATCACATGGAATGATAAAAAGATTGATGAATCAGTGACTGATTTAATCGGGTATCTTCCCGAAGAACGCGCCTTGTTACCTAAATTAACAGTTAAAGACCAGGTGATTTATTTAGGTTTATTAAAGGGGATGTCAGAATCAGACATAGAGATTGAGCTAGATAAATGGCTCGAAAAATTTAACATAACCGACTACAAAAATAAAAAAATTAAAGAACTATCAAAAGGAAATCAACAAAAGATTCAGTTTATTGTCGCTGTCATCCATAAACCGAAATTAGTCATTTTAGACGAACCTTTCTCAGGATTGGACCCGATTAATTTAGATATGATTAAATCAGAAATTTTAGCTTTAAAAGATGAGGGACATATTATCATTTTCTCATCACATCGAATGGACCATATTGAAGCTTTATGTGACCGATTAACGATATTACGAAAAGGGAAAACGGTCCTTCAAGGAAACTTAAGAGAAATTAAAAATAGTTACAATGTCAGAACGATTCAATTACAAGGAAATCTAACGGTTGAGTATTTAAAATCAATTCCTCATGTGATCGACGCAAGTTTTGCGGACAATAACTTCGTGGTTCAAATTGACCACAAAGATTATGTATCAGCTATTTTTAACGCCTTAAAACCCGAGCATCAGATTCAAAAGTTTTTAGTGTGTGAACCGTCACTACACGATATCTTTATTGAAAAGGTGGGACAAGCATATGAAGAGTAAATTTTGGAGCTACGTCTTATACAACTATTTGAAAAAAGTAAAAAGTAAAACCTTTATCGGATTTAATATCTTCTTAATCATCTCAGGGATTTTAGTTAGTCAGTTAGGAAGCATTGCGACGTGGATGAATGAAAAATTTGAATACTCAGAAATTGTCTATGTAGTCGATGAAACCGAAGGGCTGTATTCAACTTTTGAACAAGACATAGCGCAAGTTTTACCAGATGTTCAACTAGTGGAAAGTCAAGAATCAGTTGAAGTGCTTGATCAATTAGTAAAAGAGGGTGAAATTACCGCCTACTTTATGGTAGATTACGATGCCGATCACTTATTGTTTGGGAAATATGTGGCCAACGATTTTTCAAACAGTAGCATTTTCACAGTAGGCGAGCAAATCCTATCTTCATATAACCAAAAAATCGCAATGGATACCGCACAATTAAGTCAAGAGCAAACCGATCTATTACAAAAAACATTTGAAATGGAATTAGTTGCCTTAGATGAGACAGCCCAAACCGCAGAAGAATCTCTTGGAAATATTGGAATCGCGTATATTTCAATCATCTTAATCTTCATGTTCTCGTACATGTATTCAGTGTACGCCGGCCAAGAAATCATGTACGAAAAAACATCGCGCGTCATGGAAATCATTATTACCTCGATTTCACCTATCAAGCAACTTTATGGGAAAATCGTTTATAATACGCTATATGCCCTGACTCAACTTGTTATTTTTATGGTTCTATTTACGATTTCAATTCAAGTGATGATGAAGAACTTACCGGGAAATGTGACGTCTGGTTTAACAGAATTCATTTCTGTACAGCAATCACAACTGATTATTTATATGGTCATCTTCGCGATTGTTGCATACCTCATGTACCTTGTAAGTGTTCTAATTTTGAGTTCAATTATTAGTTCGGTAGAAGAATATCAAATTGCGATTGCACCAATAATGGTGATTGGAATGGTTTCATTTTATATTGCCATGTTTGGAATGGCATCACCTGAGGCGCCTTTCATTAAAGTCATGTCGTATGTTCCATTCTTCTCACCGTACATTATGCCGCTTCGTATTGCGACCATGACCGTAGCCACAAGTGAAATTTTCATTTCATTATTCTTAAATATTCTCGTCATGATGATCATTTTATTCTTCGGTGCGAATGTGTACAAAAATGGTGTGCTTAATTATTCAGG
>JBOFCV010000212.1:0-3038 GCA_051646305.1 Turicibacter sp. | reverse complement strand
GCATCTTCATGTTCAATACTCATCACATAGTCATATCCGTATAAACGTAGGGCACTCACGATATCTGACCAGACACCTAAATCATGTCCACATCCAACTGATCTAAAATACCAAGAACGGTTTTTCATATCTCCGTAAGGTTGCATATCTAGTAAACCATGCATATTTACATTATCAGCATCGATGTAAGTATCTTTGGCATGGAAATGGTGAATCGCATCTTTTGCCCCTAATATTTTAATGGCTGCGACTGGATCAATTCCTTGCCACCATAAATGACTTGGATCTAAATTTGCACCAATTGCATTTGAAGTTGCTTCACGTAATTTTAAAAGTGTATAAGGTGTATGAACTAAGAATCCACCATGTAATTCTAATCCAATTTTAATTTGATGCTCATCAGCTAAAGCAGCAATTTCTTTCCAATAAGGAATTAATTTGTTTTTCCATTGCCACTCTTTAATTTGCATATATTCATCAGGCCAAGCTGTTACTGGCCAGTTTGGCATTTTAGCATCTTCACTATCACCAGCAGTTCCAGAGAATGTATTAACAACAGGAACATTCATTAAAGCTGCTAATTTAATTGTTTTACGAATTAATTGATCCGCAGCTTGTGCTTCTTCTTTATTTGGTGCGATAGGATTACTATGGCAACTAAATGCACTAATAATTAATCCATGATCAGCAAATTTCTTTAAGTAAGCAACACGTGCTTCTTCGCTAGCTAACAACTCATCGATATTACAATGAGCATTTCCAGGATATCCTCCTGTTCCAACTTCAACTGCTTCAAGACCTGCAACTTCTAATTTATCTAACATTTCATCTAACGATAAATGACCGAATAACGGATTAAATACACCTAACTTCATCTAAGGATCCCCCTATAATTTTTATTTTTTATTTAGATAATTTCTTTTAAATATTTCACGCTAATTTCAATTGATTCTAATGGATTTTTATCGAAAGCCTCTTGTTCGACGATAAACCATTTTACTTGAGGTGCATTATTAATAAATGAGGCAATTGGTAAAATACCATGTCCGATTTCTGTGCTTTCAGTTGGCTCTAACTTCATATCTTTTAAATGAACAAGCACTAAGCGATCTGCATGCTTTTTCATAAAATCAATCGTATTAATTTTTGCAAACTCAGTCCAATACGTATCCAATTCAAGTTTTAAACAATTGGTATCAGTTGCTTCTAACATCAATTCAAGGATTGCTTTGTTATCCACAGTTTCAAATTCATGAGCATGGTTATGATAAACTAATTGAAGACCAGCTTCTTTAATTTTTTGACCCGCCACATTTAATTTTGCAAAGAATTCTTCCCATTCTTGCTTACTTTCAAACGTTGCCCATGGACAAACAATATTTGTATTTCCGATTGTTTTTTCAAACTCGATTGTTTCATCTGTGTGATTTAAAATTTGTTCATACTGAATATGAGAACCCGCAACTTTTAATCCAAGTTCATCTAACTTCGCTTTAATTTCAGTCGCCGATTTTCCATAATAACCTGCAAATTCAACCCCATCATATCCCATTTTAGCAACAGCTTCTAACGTACCAAAAAAGTCATGACCACAAGCATCTTTTACTGTATATAATTGAACACCGATATTTGTCATTTTAGTTCCCCCCGATTTATATGTCTATAACATTAAATCTCTCATAAATTTAATCGTAAAATCGATTCCTTTTTCACCTAAATCACCTTGCCAATAAGCAGAGTGAGGCTCAATACTTAGACCCGCATCATATCCTTTTGTATATAACACATTCATAAATGAACGCCAATCTGTTTGATCAAGACCTGCCGGTGGATCATCGTAACGTTCACCTTCAATTACTAGAGCGCCTTTAATATGAACGTGAACAAAACGATCAGCCCATTTTTTAGACTCAGCTAAATAATCACCACCATCATAAATACAATGTGACGTATCATATTTAATACCTAAATCCTTCAAATAACCATGAATTAAAGTCCACGTTGGATCAGAGTGAACAAAGTTATTCCAGCGACAATTATACGTCGCAATCTTAACTCCATGCTCTTTCCCGTGAGCGATTAATTTTTCAAAGTATTTAATAGCCGCTGTTATGTTTTCATAATAAGATAACTCTTCAACATAATTGCATCCCGTTAAATAAACTGGACTATTAAGGTAAGCCGCCGCTTCAATAAGTTTGAAATCTACAACTAATTCTTCTTCAATCGCGTTCCCCTCTTGATTGATTTTATTAGCTCCCCATCGCCCAACAGTTGCAATCGGCATGTTATATTTATCACTATTTGCTTTTGTTTGCTCTAACTCATTTAAAAATTCTTCATCACGATCATTAACACAAAGCTCTATAAACTCTAACTTTCTATCACTTGCTTTTATAAAACTTAATTCATCAATCCAACCAATAATTCCAAGTTTCATAATAGCCTCCTATTCTAAAAACTCTCTGTGATTAAACAATCACAGAGGTTTTTTCTTTTTATTTTTATGTAAATTTAATTTTATTCAAAAATAACGGCTTTCCCTGTTTTAGCTGATTCATAAATTGCTTCTAAAATTTGAGTCACAACTAATGCTTCTTCAGGTTTAACTAAAGGTTCAGTGTCATTAATAATACAATTAATCCATTGTTGTGCTTCTAACACATCAGGACGATCTGATGCACCTTCAAAGAAAGCAACTCCTCCAGCATTTAAATCAATTTTATTTACATATTTACGTCCATGAGCATGTCCATTAATTTGTAATCCATCTTTCATATCTGCTCCAGCTTTTGTTCCACATAATGTAACTTGTGCCTCTCCAGCTTCACGGATATTTAAGGCCCAACTTGATTCTAAGCTAATTGTTGCGCCATTTTCCATTGTGATAAATCCAAATGCTGAATCTTCAACTTTAAATTCATCGCGATCCCAAGCACCGAAATCATTCGCTGGACGATCCATATTTCCTAATTTATAATAAACATTCCCAACAACTGATTTAGGTTTATAGTTGTTCATCATCCATAACGTTAAAT
>JBOFCV010000210.1:0-12680 GCA_051646305.1 Turicibacter sp. | reverse complement strand
CACCACTTCTAATCCATCCTCAAGGCGTTTAACTTCCATGTTTGTATGATACGAATAAAGCGAGGCTAACTTCCATTGCGCTAACCGAACTTGCGATCTATTTCCACGATCATTATCCGTTGGAGCACGCCAGAATCCTGGCATTAATGATAAGTTGGGTTGATAAATATATTCAATCTCATTATATTTTAATGACACGATACGTCCGAAGTTACGAGCAAAAATAACTTCAAAGCCTTCCCCACTCATTCCTACATTACAATCGCATTCTGCAATTTGGAATGGTTTAACAGGTAGTTTTTGATCTCTTGTTTCGGTTTCATACACACATTGTCCGAATGCGACAACATGACCCGCGGTAGCGTAATCAGTTTTAACTTTCGTACAAATTGAAATCGTTAAGACTAATTCTTTATCACACTCTGGTTTCACAATTCCAAGGTCAATAAATGATTGGCTCATTGGTTCAAGTGAAACATCCGCAAAACCAATGGCAATCATTTCATCATCACACTCAAACTGCCATTTCACCGAATACGCATTTAAATCCGTAAATAACTGTTTATTTTGAATCATCGCTCCGCTACCTGAAGGCGTGATAACAAATGGGGCATATGCGCCTTTAATCGCTTGAATTTTTGGGCTGATTTCACGGTTCGCATAAATAATGCCGTTTACACAGAAATTATAGTCGGTTGGTTGATCATCGAAATCACCACCAAATGCGAGATATGGATTCCCAAAACGATCTTCTGTCCATAAGGCTTGGTCAATATAATCCCAAATAAATCCACCTTGATACATCTCAAATTCATCTTCTAATTCGATATAGCGATCCATCCCACCATTTGAGTTCCCCATCGCATGCGTATACTCACATAAAATAAATGGCTTTTCAGGGTTTTGACTTAAAAATTCACGAATATCCGATACTTTTGCATACATACGGCTTTCCATATCTGATGTCTCATTGAATCGACGATCATTAAAAACCCCTTCATAATGAACCAATCGTGTCTCATCACGATGTCTAAAGTATTCAGACATTTTATAAATATTCTCTCCACCATAACTTTCATTTCCACATGACCAAATTAAGATACTTGGGTGATTTTTATCACGTTCAAGCATCGAAGCCGCACGGTCTAATACAATGTCTAAGAACTCAGGACGATCATTTGGCACCGTGATATTATTGCCCTCAACAGCGCCTAGACGTTGCCATGTTCCATGTGATTCCAGGTTGGCTTCATCAATTAAATAGATTCCATACTCATCACATAACTCATAGAAATAAGACGCATTTGGATAATGTGAGGTACGCACTGAGTTAAAATTGTTGGCTTTTAAGAACTTAACATCCCACTCCATTTCCTCGCGCGTCACCGCACGGCCAAATTTATCACTAAACTCATGACGGTTAACCCCGCGGAAGACAATGCGTTTCCCATTGATATGCATCACCTTATTGATCATTTCAAACTGACGAACTCCAACTTTTTGAACAATCCCCTCAACTACCAATCCATCGACAATTAATTCCAATTGCAGTTCATATAAATAAGGATTTTCACTACTCCAAAGTTTTGGATCACTAACATGAATGGCAAAAGTTCCGTCTTGGGTTTCAGTCGTACAAATTGTTTCTCCTACACAGGCCATCTCTTTATCTAAAAGTTTTGCCCGAATTTGGGCCACTTCCCCTCTAACTTTGAAATCAACAGATACAGTCGCCTCTTTGTAATCATTTTTCAATAGCGTTTTAATAAACAAATCTTGTACGTGTGTTTCTGGGATTGTATATAAGTAAACGTCTCTAAAAATTCCTGATAAGCGCCAGAAATCTTGATCTTCTAGCCAAGATCCTGTTGAATATTTATACACTTGTACGGCTAATTTATTTTCACCCTCACGTTTAATAAATGGTGTTAAATCAAACTCACTTGGGGTAAAACTATCTTCACTGTAACCTACATATTTTCCGTTACACCAAATATTAAAGGCTGTTTCAACACCTTGGAACGAAATACATACGTCTTGATTTTCCCACGTAGCTGGTACTTCAAAGTACTTCACATATGATCCCACTGGATTGTACTTTACTGGAATAAACGGGGGAACTAATTCTTCATGTCCATCCCAAGGATATTGTGAATTGACATAGTGTGGCTTATCATAGCCTTGTAATTGAATATGGCCCGGCACTTGGATTTTATCAAACTCTTCACACGTTGATTCTGGTGCTTCAAACCCTAACGGGCGATTCAATAAATTTTCACTGTACTTAAATAACCACTCACCATTCAATGATGAACGCCATGTCATTTCTTCTTTCGTAATGGCTTGTTTTAACGTTTCATAATAACGATGGTCGCTATGTGCCTCAAGTCGATTAATTTTAAAAACTTCAGGATTTTGTAATAAGTCTTGTAATTCTTGCGTGCTATACGTCATCTTTTTTCCCCCTAAGTGTTTTTACTAAATTTTACCTTTCGGGTTCATCATAGCATACATCGCACTGTTAGTAAACGCTTACTATTAATTTGAAAACTTAGAAAAATCAACCTTTATATTAGCCATTAGAATATGAAGAGCGACTTATCTCTAGTTCTTGCTGTTGGCTAATATTAAAATCACTTAAGTCTAGGGTTTGGCTTGAGTCCCTTGAAAAACTGACTTGCGCTCGATAGCGTTATTGATTTTATCGGACTTAAGAGTTTTTTAAAAACGAAACAAC
Organism: Turicibacter sp.; assembly: GCA_051646305.1. Lineage (GTDB taxonomy): Bacteria > Bacillota_I > Bacilli_A > MOL361 > Turicibacteraceae > Turicibacter. Next base: position 9,943 of record JBOFCV010000210.1, on the reverse strand, counting down.
AAAACCAATCAGCTATTAGTATCTCGACTAAACAGGCTGTCGAGACGTTTCACTCCCACAACAATCGTTATAAAAATAATAAATTTAATTTTGATAATCACTTAAGTAAGTAAAAGCATCGATAAACTGGATGACTTTCACACATATTAATAAAGAGCATATCATACTTAAATTTGGAGGCGAAAACGATGGAAGATTGTCCAGTTTGTAGTGGTAGTGGCTTACTTGGGTGTTCTTGTAAAAGTATTAATTCCCCTAGAATCAACCTTCACTGCGAAGATTGCATACGTAAAGGCTACTATTGCAGTACAGAGTGCGCATCAATTGAAAAAGAGGATTTAAATTCGATTGAATAAGTGCTTTCTTCAAAAGTTACACGTTTAGTTAGATTTTAATTTAGATATGTTTGAATCTTGGCGTACACGTTTTAAAATGAACAACAAAAAGGAGCTTATTATTTTTAACATAATAAACTCCTTTTTGTTGTCTCTTGTATCGTTTTATGTGATATTTACACCTACTGTATCCAATATTTATAATACTGATTAATTTTTATAAACTGGACTATCTTGTAACACTAGTGAATCCGGCACGACACCTTCTGTTTCAAAAATAATAAGACTGTTATGTCCAGATTTCAAAAGTGGCCCCGGTAGATATAAATATTGGATTGGCCCTTCTGACCAATAACGACCTAAATTAAACCCATTAATAAACGCGACACCTTTACCTAGCTGGCTACAATCTAAGAATGTATCTTCACAAACCAAAACTTCAAATTTATATTCATAAAACGCGGGCGTTCCCTTTATCCATTCTCCACTAAAATCTACCTTTTCAATGTTATTTAAAGGTAGTGCATACTGTTTAAACTCGGTTTCAAAATGGATATCAACCATTACCCCTGAACGAATTCCTTTTCGTTGCGTAGGTGATAGCAATTTCGGTCCGTAATTATTACGGCCTAAATTCTCAACTAATATGGATAGTTCATGTTCAGCTTCTAAATAAACTTCAAATTCCTTACCTAATTCATCTTGATATTGGGTGATTTGATGCGTGTGATCTAAATACACTTGCACGCGATCATTACTTTCTACAACTTTAACTTTTTCCTTTTTATGTTGCCCTTTTATTTTTGTTTGATAAAGAATATATCCATAGGCCTGGTCCAATTGTTCCATTGTTTGTGGAAATATACTTTCCACTTTATTTGATATTGCATCTAAGGTACTAAATAAAGAAACTTGACCCGTTAACTTGATTTCTCCATAATTCATCTTATTTCGAATTCGCGGTTCTTCTTGCTTAATTTCAGGGAATAAATCGTGAATAACCTCTTGAACTTTAAAATATTTTAACGTTGGGTCACCTGCTTCAGTGAGTAGCGCATCATAATCATAGGATGTCACCTGCGGTAAATTACCTTTTTCTAAAGCACAAGACCCATTCATGAAACCAAAGTTTGTTCCACCATGGAACATATAAAAATTAAGACTTCCACGTTTTAGGATATCCTTCACAGTTGAAGCAACATCTTCTGCATCCCGTGTAATGATATCTTCTTGCCAACGATTAAACCACCCACACCAAAACTCCATGCACATAAGAGGCCATTGTTTATCATGCGCTTCTATAAATTTTTGTAGTTCATCAAAGTTATCATTTGCGCGAGAACCAAAGTTTGATGTGACTAATACATCGTCATCAATTAGTGTTCCTGCCTGCAATGCTTGTTGCCATCCGCCATCAGATGTAAAGAGAGGAACAGTCACTCCACGCTTTATCATCATGTCTTTGGAGGCTCTTAAATAGTTTTTGTCGTTACTAAATGATCCATATTCATTTTCAATTTGCATCATAATAATTGGACCACCATTTGGATGTTGCAGTGGAACTAATAATGGAATCACTACATCGAAATAATTTTCAACTTTTTGTATGAATTTTTCACATGAAAGACGAATTTTTATCGTTTCATCCTTCAATAACCAAGCAGGTAGACCACCAAATTCCCACTCAGCACAAATATAGGGGCTTGGTCTTACGATAACCATTAACCCGATCTCCTGGGCTTTTTTTATAAATGCCACGACATCCTTATGTCCTGAAAAATCAAATACCCCTTCTTTTTCTTCATGTAAATTCCACGGTACATATGTTTCAACCGTATTGCATCCCAATGCTTTTAAATTAAACAAACTATGCTCCCAATGTTTGGGTACCATTCTAAAATAGTGAATGGCTCCTGATATAATTTTAGTCGGCACTCCATCGATTAAAAACTCTTCCCTGATTTCAACTGTTTTCATATAAACTCTCCCTGTATGATTGTCTGAATTAAAATTTGATGTACCTTTCACCACTCTTTTCATTATCATCCTCATTATGGATTAAAATTAATAGCGCTTTAATTTTTGGTTTTTATTTAGTATAACATACCAAATAACGAGTTCCAACAAACATAGTCACAAGGTTTACTTTTTTTCCAAATAATGAAACTTCACCTTTTTTAAAACTATTTTCACTGGGTGTAGGCCCGAGTCACAAAAAGCCATTGACGCTTTAGCACGTGTCTTTTAAAAATAATTATCATCTTAATTAAAACATACACCCCTTCTCGTTAAATAAAAAAGAACCTATCCATTGGCCACTTGAACAAGTGTGAATGATTGGTTCTTTTTTAAATCTTTATTTCATCATACTTACTTATTAACTAAAAAAAATAACGTTGATTCCCTTTCGGGATTCAACGTTATTTTATCTCTTTATTTAAGCTACAACTGCAGTTTTAGTTTCTTCTTTTTTTGCTTGTACATTGACATAAATAGCTAATAATATCCCGATGATTGTTACACCTAAGTTTAACATTAATACATATTTAGGTCCTTGTACACCACCTGATTTTGTTAATGCACCTGCAATGTTTAAAATGGTGTAATTCGCTAAGCTTGATGCGATCATAATGATTGAAGTAATTTTACCTTTAGCATGTGGGTACATTTCATTCGCTGTTGAAACGGCTAACTGTAAGACACCACCAGCTGCAGCAAATCCTAATACGAACCCACCTACTAATACTAGGGCTGGACTTTCAAAGAAGTAGATTAAGGCTAACATAATCGCTGAGATTGTTGGGTAAATAACTAAAATACGAATTGGTTTAACAAAACGTTGAACTAAGATAGCTGTTACAATGACTGCAATCATAGCACCTGAAGAGTAGTATGATTGGATTTTACTTGGATCAACCACTCCGTATAAACGACCTAATTCTTGGTTACAGTTTAACCATAATTGGAACGTTGATGTGATTGTGAATCCCATTGCAATGACAGCCCATGCTTTAGGTGTTAATTTAATCTTAACCGCTTCTTTTTTATCATCTCCACTAGACACCGTATTCTCACGTGGAGGGAATGGCATGAAAGCAATAATAATAGCATCAATTAATAAGACAACTGCAGCAACGATAAATAATGTTTTGAATGACATATTGGCTGTTGCAACATATCCAATCATAAATGGTAAGAAGAATTGTGCAATCGAAATCGCGAATTTAGTTACCATGTTTGCCACAGCACCATTTTCAGGGAAAATTTCTAATACAGATGGAATCACACCTGTGTCTAAAAATGAGTTTGCAATTCCTCCGAATAATGCGAATGCATAAGCAATTTGCATATTAGGTGAAAAAATAATTCCACCAAAGAATAGTAAGTATGATGCAATCCCGATTAATGAACTAATTTTTCGTCCATATTTATCTGAAATAGGACCAGCAAATGGTAATGAGATTAATCGTCCAAGACCTAATGCAGCGATAACCACTAATACAGTTGAGACATCAAATGATCCATCTGCTAACGTATTTGCTCCCCACTGTGCTGCGAATTGTTGTTTATATTGACCTAAGATTGAAACCCCAATCCCATGTACGAAGAATGTTAAATATAAGGCAATTGCTAATGGAAAATACTTTTTGTTACTCTTCATTTCTGCTCTTCCTCTCTGTGAAGCGTTATTTTTTGTATTTTTTCTAGAAAAGGTTGATAAAAAATTAACAATCATGTTTAAAAAAAATAAATCATTCATTACTTTCTATCATCTGATTCATTTGTTAAACTCGTCACTAACTCTTATCAAACAAAAGAGTCTGGCGATTAGTATTGAAAGGATAGCTTTCCCCTAATCATCTAAACACTTTGTTCATTTCTTAACAAGTTAATTTTATGATAAACTACTAATAGAATCAATAAAGTAAAAATTAAATATTGATAGAAATAAGCTATCGTTTTGCTCAACCATTTTTCTTATGATTTCATTTGATATTTAAAAGCCTATGAAGTGGATTTTCCACCATTTACTTTGTCCATTTCTTCGATGACATATTTAGGTGTGATTCATTTTTTATTTTCCACAAAAAGAATCATTAGGATTAAAATTCAATTCATTCGAATAAAAAAAAATCTGAATAAATTCAGATTTCTCGCATTATGAATAATAAATGTCTTGATCTAAAGCCCCTTCAGAATGAGCCACGACAACAGCTGTTGCTGCATCTCCCATCACATTTAAAGCTGTAACTAGCATATCTAGTGGGCGATTAATGGCAATAATCAACGCGTAAGTAATCAGAGTGGCTTCATTGTTATATCCCATTCCGGTGATAATCGTGAATAGAATAATTGTAGAAGATCCTGGTGCTGAAGGGGTTCCAATCGAGGCAATCAGGGCGAGTACTGCAATTAATATCATATTTGAAAGCGTCACTTCATATCCTGCTGAAGCTGCGATAAAGACAGCACCTATGACTTGCATAATGGCAGTCCCGTTCATATTTATCGTCATTCCCAGTGGAAGAATGAATGAAGCAATATCTTCATTCACACCCAATTCATCAACGGTCGTCTTTTTATTTAATGAAAGGGCAGCGGCAGATGAAGCAGCCGAAAACCCTAATAAGGCGACCTTTGCCATTTTCTTCATAAAAACAAATGGATTTAACTTTGTACTGATAAAAATAAACGTTGTATACAAAGTGGCTACCGCGATGAGAACAGCAATTGTCACCGTTGCTAAATAGGCCACGGCTGGTTTCAAATGATCAACACCGTAAACCGCGAACGTTCTCGTAATTAAAATAAAAACAGCAATTGGACCAAATTTAAAGATGATAAAATTTAAAAATACATTGATGATATGGTTTATATCCGTGAGAAGTTTTTTCAAAACCAAGATTTCCTCACCCAGGGCATTCATGCAAATCCCCGTAATCGCCCCCAAAAACACAACAGATAATACACGCGTATTTGTACTCATGACAGAGGCAATATTATTTGGAACGGCATCTAGAATGACCATCAATGGATTTCCGCTCACACTCACTAAAGACGTTGCATCCCCGTTAATTGAAACATTAAAGACCCCTAATTGATACGCCGTAAATCCACAAACAATGGCTATTACCAGGGCAAAAATAGAAGTCGTTAAAAATCCTAATAACGTTTTTCCTGAAATACGACCTAATTTTTTAGTATCACTGATATGGCACATCGCAAGGGCAATAGATGAGAAAATCATCGGGACTATAATAAATTGTAAACAGTTAATAAATAATTGACCTATAATATAGAAAATACCAATGGCTTGACGCCCTTCTTCAACTGATATATCTTGAAATAATAAGTGATTTATCGTCATCCAAATCGCTTCATTTCCATTTGATATTAATATTTCTCTAATAAATAAAAATAATAACCCAGCTGCTAGCCCTGCAAGAAGTGCAATTCCCATTTTTCTTGCTAGTTTGCTAACACTTACGTTTGAACTCTTCTTTTTTGTTGGTAAATCCATGTAAGCCCCTCCTTTGTTAAAAATGTAACAAACTTAATCATACAGGAGATAACACAAAGTATCAATTGTGAAATTTTTAGAAATTGATTAACTCTATCTATCATTTAATAAAAAAAAGCTATTCTATATCCGACAGCTCACCTTTTACCTATAAAGAATCAAGTTCTAAAGTTTAAATAGGTTACACTGGTTTAATTATAACATGTCATTAAGCTTGTATTAAAGACCGTATTTCAAGTTGCCTCCCCATACAAAAAACGATCAATGACTGGCGTCATTGATCGTTTTCACACTTAGTATTTAATATCTAATTTTTCTTTCATATATTCGATTGGCATATCTTGACCCGTCCATAATTTGAACGCTGCTGCCCCTTGGAATAACATCATCCCAAGTCCGTTGAATGTTTGACACCCTACTTCTTTAGCCATTTTTAATAACGCTGTTTCTCGTGGTGAGTAAACGATATCTGATACGATTAAATCAGAGCGTAAAAATGAAGCATCTGGGATATAAGTTTGTCCTTCTAGTGGCTTCATTCCCATTCCTGTTGCGTTTGTTAAAATAAAGCTATCCGCAATTTGTCCTTTTAATGTTTCTAAATCATCTAAATCATATAAGGTTGCTTTACAGTTTGTTTTTTCATTAATATCTTTTACTGTTTGCTGCGCACGTGTAAAGAAATCATCTTTACGGTTAAAAATTGAAAGCTCTGCTACACCATCTAATGCCGCTTGAATTTGAATCGCAGTCGCAGCTCCACCTGCTCCAACAATCGTCATCTTTTTCCCGACAACATCAACACCTGCATCTTTTAACCCCATCATATACCCGATTCCATCGGTAATATGTCCAGTTAAAACACCGTTATCATTCACGATTGTATTAACCGCTCCACATAAAGCTGCTGCTTCAGACACACCATCTAAGTATTTGTGAACGACAGTTTTATTCGGCATTGAGACATTAGATCCACGAACGTTCATCGCACGGAATCCTTTAATTGTATCTTCTAATTGTTCAGTTCCGACTTCAAATGCTAAGTAAGCATAATCTAAACCTAATTTAGCGAATGCCTCATTGTGCATCGCTGGTGAGCTTGAGTGTCTAATTGGTGTTGCAATTAATCCGATTAATTCAGTATGTCCCGTTATACGTTCTGCCATTGTTTATCCCTCTATCTCTCTATTTATTTTATTATTTACTTTTGTGCATAATAGTTAAAACTTGTGATAATTCTTCAACTGCAATTTGTCCCGGTGCAGAAGCTTTTTTTGCTGCTCCAAATGTTAAAGCTGAACCAAATGTTTCACCGGCTAATCGACTAACTAATCCAAGTCCTCCCATAGACATCGTAATAATTGGTGTTTTCGCATGCTCATTTGCCATTTCTTCTGTTGCTGCTAATAACGTTAAAACATCTTTAGCTGATTGTGGCATCACTGCAATCTTTGGTAAATCTGCATTTAACTCTTGCATCTTGCAAAGGCGGCTCACGATTTCTGCTTGTGCAGGTGTTTTAAAGAAATCATGATTTGACATAACAACCTTAACCCCACTTGTATGTGCTGATTCAACAATATCACGCACGATGTCATCCCCTGTAAATAACTCAACATCTACTAAATCTACCATCTTAGTTGCTGCGATTTCTTTATTTAATTGCGCATAGAATTCATTCGAAACTTCTTTCTCTCCACCCTCTTTTTTGCTACGGAAAGTAAATAAGATGGGTGTTTCTTTCAGTTCATTGCGTAACGTTGCTAAGATATCCTTAACTTTTGCTAAGTCTTCTACATGCTCATAATGGTCAACACGCCACTCCACTAAATCTAATTTTAAACCGTTTAACGCCAAAGCTTCTGTCATAATATCTTCGTTTGTTTTTCCAACTAAGGGAACACAAATTTTTGGCATTCCTTCCCCTAATTTTAAATGCTTCACTTCTACAACTTTACTCATATTCAGTCTCCTCATTTCTCTTGGGTGTCAACTAAAAATCTTCTTAATCAATTTGCGTCTACTCTTTGATAGCAAGATCGTTTAACTTGTGAATTTGACACTTGTGAATTTTTTGAAAATCTTATACTTTAATTATACTCAAATAATTTGATAATACTAATATCATTTTTTGATAGTTTTGATAGAAACAGACTATCAAATATGTTATACTAACGTCATTGATACACTAAGGAGATTATAACATGAATTTAAATCAACTTTACTATTTTAGAACCGTTGCTAAACTTCAACATTTTAGACAGGCTGCGCAAGAATTAAATATTTCTCAACCTAGTTTAAGCTATGCGATTTCAAGTCTTGAAGATGAGCTGGGGACGTTTTTATTTGAAAAACAAGGACGTAATGTCGTATTGACCAAGTACGGAAATCTATACTTAGAGTACGTCGAACAAGCACTAGATACCCTAGAGCTCGGTGAAAAGAAATTGAGACAAATTACAAGTGGTTCGAAAGGGCATATCGACCTCGGTTATATTTCCCCCCTTGCCGCAACCTACATTCCCAAAAAAGTAAGAGAATTTTTACAATTAGATTATAATCAAGGCATCACCTTTTCATTCAGGCAAGGTATTACAAGTGATTTAGTAACAGGGTTAAAAAATTCAAAATATGACGTTGTATTTTGTTCATATGTTGAAAATGAACCCGATATTTCATTTGAGTTGCTCATCGAAGATGAAATGATTGCACTTGTGCCGTTTGATCATCCATTAAGCAAGAAAGACATCATTGAGTTAGAAGAAATACAACCTTATCCGCTTGTGGTCTACGGACGTGAAACAGCACTTGGAAAAACAACACAACATTTATTTGATGTCACAAAAATTAATCCTAATATTATCTGTGAAGCCGAAAGCGAAAATAGTATTTATGGGCTTGTTGAACAAGGATTTGGACTTGGCTTAGCCGCCAAAAGTAATGAGATCAACAACTATAACCTTAAACACATAAAAGTGAATCATCCAGAATGCGTTCGCCGCATTTATTTAGCTCATAAAAAAAATGTCTACTTACCACCGGCCGTTAAAAAGTTCATTCAGTACATTCACAATACGGATCAAAATTTCATGTAAGATAAATCTGCCTTAAGCGCTGCTTTTATAAAACCAATAAAAACTTTAAATTTCACAACTAAAAAACAATTCAAAAAAATAGCAGATTTTTAAAATCTGCTATTTTTTTTTATGAAGTTTATTCTATAGACAAACAGATAGGTTTTTTAGATTTCTAGAAGCAGTTTCTAAACCTTAAATACTATGATACGAGGGTATCCTATTGTCCAGTTATAGTTTTTGCGATGTAAAAAACTTATCTGGACTTATATAGAAGGGCCTCCACTACAAACACGATTTATTTGAAATTTGCTATGTGAAAATCCGCATTATTTTCACATGATGATTTTATATATAAAAAACAGAGGGGAGTTCTATGAGATAGGTGGAAATTTAAGTATTTATAGTGTCGGCCAACTTCATTATCTATTCATCATCTGATTATGACGACGACAATCGCCTTTTTACAGGATGATACAACTATTCATTATTTTGATTCACTCTGAGTGTATCGATGATTTTTTACAACTAGAGGCTTAGATTGTTCATCTAATCTTGAATCAAACTATTTATTTACATTTAGAGAGCACCCATGGCTTCTAATGTCACGGTGATGTTACGTCCTTCTGTCACCCCATCAATAATACGACGGGCTCGTGCACTATCACCAATGTTAATCACTTCAACTTGACGCGTTGCAAAGTATTCTGAAATGCTTGCTAACATAGGCTGATGGCTTCTCATTCCTAAACAAACAAATCCATAATCGAATGCTAATAATTCTTCTGCACCGTTTCGTTCAATACGGAAGTTATTACTCGACACTTCAAGTAAAGAAGTACTTGTTAAGACATCGACTTTATTGTGGTCAATCATAGCCATCATATTAACTTTAGTTACAAAGTCTAAATCACGTGCTAATTCTGGTAAACGTTCGACAATTGAAACGTGTGCTCCGCGTTCAGAGAAGAATTCTACAACATCTAGACCCACAGCACCCCCACCAATCACAG
>JBOFCV010000164.1:0-3945 GCA_051646305.1 Turicibacter sp. | reverse complement strand
CTAAATCAAAGTTTGCTGGTTGTGCATTTTCGTAACCGTGTGCTTCTGCTTCGCGGTCAATGTCGTAGTTGTGATTATCTTCCATGTTATTGCTTTTTAAGTGTTCCAAATTGAAATCTTACATTCCCTTTTTCATCCTTGCATCCTAGGTAAGTAAGTACGTTTCCCTCAAACTGACTGAACCATTTCCAATCCTTTAATTTGAAATTGAAAGTAGGCTTTCCTGTTGCTTTGTCGAACTCGTCATCCCGTAGTTTAACCTGAATGATAGGATAGTCGTATAACTCTCGACCAATACCCCAATTGAAGCAAGCACGTTTGAAAGAATCCGATGCAAGTCCTTTGTCCTTTTCGGTGTTAGATTCCGTTCCTGTATCTTCTTTGTAAACCCATTGCTGTTTTTCTTTGTCGTATATTGACACGATGCAATTGTGGTTGTCGCGTGTGTGTTCACGTCTCCAATTCAACGCCCCACATACTTCATCTAGTCTTTGCATATCCACCCTAGCATCTTTGTAAGCTAGAATGATAGCATAGCCACCTTTGTTAACGCTTTGCACACGAAAGTCAATGCTTGTAATCGGTAGCGGTTTTGATAACTCTTTTAAATCCATGTTTTTTTTCTTCAAAATTACTATTTACTCTTACTTAATTTCCTGAATTGTGATAAGCGGTTGTGGTGATTGATGAGTGGTTTACCATTCATGTTCTTTTTCATCTTCTACTAGATTAGCGTAGTAGTCGCGCTCTATTTCGTTAAAGTACAAGTCAAATAGCTTTTCTTGTGCTTTCGTTTGTAGGTGTTGAATTGCTTCCGTTGTAGGGAAAATCTCCGTTCCATCTTCTAAGGTTACATAGAAGTCCTCAAACTCCAAGTTTTCACCATCGTATCGGTAACTCGAATTGATTTCAACGGATAGGTTTCTGCGTAGTTCGATTTTGATTGTGAATGAATGATACGTGAAATAAGTTACTTTCAAATTCAACCATTCCTCAAAGTTGTTAATTCTGTTTAGTGCTTTCATCTGCAAATTTGTAAATTGATACTCCTGTTAATGCTAGTCCTGCTATAATTACAATCCATCGACGTAATCCCCAATGCCACTCAGGTTGATTAGTATGAAACTCTGCTACACCATACGTACAGCCTTTATATTCACTATGGTAACGAACCTCACCCTCGTAACTATGTAATTTAATTTCTGTTGATTTTTGTCCTTGGCACTTCCAATCACCAAGCCATTTTCTAGGCACTGATTCGAATACTATTGAACCAATAAACATTGGTGCAAATACTGCTAAAACTTTAATGTATGTTTTCATACTCTTTCTTTTACTTTCTACAAATCTACCACTTCCCTCCTACCATTTACCTATTTTGTGATGAACGGTTTAATTCTTTTATGGGTGGCAAATCACTTGGCGGTAGTGTAAATGTTGAATTATACAGGTTATTCATGTATTTAATAAACTCTCTTGTTATTTCGATTAACTTTCGCTCTCTTATTTCTCCAATTTCTTTTATTTTTGGAAACTTATAATCCATAGTTTCATCGAAAAACTCCATTACAACAGGAAATCCAAGATAATAAACATCAGAGTACCCGTATTTTTCTAGTGCAAATTCCCTGAAATCAATTGCGCATTTATCCGTTAAATAGTCCATTTAATTAATTTTAATTAGTGTTTGTACTTTTTTGCCTAGAAAATTCTGAACAGCCTTACGTTTAGTTTCAAGGTCGCTATTTGACTCACCAATCACCAGCATCTATATTAAATACAGTTAAAGAAGCCACGACTACACTTTGGTCTTGATGTGTGCTTGGATGTGTATCACCATCACAAACATTTAATGAGTTTGGCGTTAAATACATACTATACCCCATTTCTTCTAAATCTTGCAAAGCGTTTCCGATTTTCCTTAAATTTGATTTAATTCTTTTTTCAATAACATATTCTATTTCTTTTTCTATAAAAATTATATTTTTTCCCATAACTATATATTTTTACTCTTGAATAAATTTCCATCCTAATCCGTCGACTGTTTGACGTTGTAATATAATTTCCTTAAACTCTTCTAAACTTCGAACGATAAAATAATTGTGTTTTAAATCTGTTACTATTTGCTCGAACTCAATTTGATTTTCAGACTGCTTTCCTTTCTCATCTTTGCATTCAACAAACAAAACAATTCGATTTAAAACAACTATCAAATCTGAAACTCCTGACATCATTCCAATTGATTTTTTATACTGTTGTTCTTTTACGTCCGTTCCCTCATTTGGCACACTAAATATAGTATATCTAGGGTTATTTTTCTTTGTGCAATATGTGTTTCTAAACCACATAACAATTTCCTGTTGTATTTTATTTTCTGATTTCATAATCTCTAAATTCACAATCGCTTAATTCTTGTTCTTGTCTGTATATCCAACCATTCGAATAATTCATACAATCAGCATAGTATCTGACATACTCCATACCCATCCATCGCAATACACGCCAAACAAAAGCGGGTTTTAACATTTTTGATCGTTGTAAAATGATTAGCTCGTTAACTGAAAGTTGGCTAATTTTTCTACCTGATGTTGTGATTCTTTGTAGTTCTTGAAGTTCAATTTCTTCTACTTTTTCCTTTTCTGTTTTCGGAAATTCAAACTCGCATATCTGACAAATTTTTGCGCTTGCGTAATTCATTGCGCCACATTTAGGACAATCTTTAACAGGTGACGCTTGTTCGCGTGTTGATTTCTTTTCATAGTTCAACTTCCATTCTCTGTTTTCCTCCCAAAATCCATGTCTTGAAATGTTGTTGCCAAAATCCAAAATGTTAAAATGTGTTTTACCTGTTTGTGGGGAAAGCCTTGAACCCCTGCCACACATCTGTAAAAACAAAGGAAGCGAAGTTGTTGCACGGTAAAGTATAACGGTCTTTATATCGTGTTGGTCAAATCCAGCCGTGGCAATTCCACAATTACAAAGTATTGCATCAGGTGTATTATCAAACCAATCAAACACTTGTTTTCTTTCATTTGATTGCATACTTCCATCAACGTGTTTTGCCTTGTAACCCATTTGAACGAACTCCTTGCATACCTCTTTGCTTGATTCAATGTTACTTGCAAATAGAATCGTTTTAGTCCATCTAGCAAACTTTTCGTAATTAGAAACAACCCCCTGGTAAATCTTGTTTTCGCTATAATATGAAGCCGTGTCGTAATCTTCACCTGTCTTTTTTAATCCTGACAAATCAATAGGAACTCCAAATGATTTAGCAGGATTCAATTTACCTAGTTTTATTAAGTCAAGTGTATCAATCTCATGTATTAAATCATTGTAAAAAGCACTCATTTGAATTTCTTTAGGCTTTCTGTATGGTGTTGCAGTAGCACCAATTACAATTGACTTATCAGAAATTAAAGGCATTATTTTAGTGAAGTTCTGTAAGTGTGCTTCATCAAAAATAACTAGCGTTCTTGACTGCAAAAATACAAGGTATTCATCTTTTCTTTTATTGAATGTTTCAACCATTGCAACATGACAATTCTTTGATAAATCGGGATTGCTGTTTGCTGTTATAATGTCTGCTTCAATTCCAAAATGAAAGAAAGTACCATTTGCTTGCGTCAATAATTCAGAACGATGAGTGAAAATAATAGCGCGACCTCCTTTTTTTAAGTGTTCTGCAACCATAAAAGAAAACAGTACCGTTTTACCGCTGCCTGTTGAAGCACATAAAACCAACTTCTTATTTCCTTGCTTTATTGAACTCCTTAAAGAGTCAATATATTTTCTTTGGTAATCATATAATTGTATCATCAGAATCCAGCTTTAGTATCTAATTCATCCCAAACGTCAGTAGGCTGTGAAATGTCTTTTTGGTATTCCATTTCAAACCATCTTTGTCCATTAGTGTTTCCATCTGAAAAAGTGTAACCTTTGTAC
>JBOFCV010000394.1:0-22256 GCA_051646305.1 Turicibacter sp. | reverse complement strand
TATAACCAAATAAGTAGTTTTAAATGCCCTGTATAGGTGATAGATTCCGTCAAAATTCCATCAATAAAATTTAAATTTCTATTAATTAACCGTTTATACGTATCATAATTCATTTGTATTTTTAAATCGGATGGAAGGGATTCATTTGTATCGATAAACTCATAAGATTCACTTGTTAACTTAAAATAATAACTTTCACCGTGATCAGTTAAAAACAACTCGATGATATGATTAAGTGGTCTATGATAACAGGTATTAAATGTTTTCGAGTGTTTAGGCATTGAAGTACGTGCAAGTCCTGCGTTATTCTGAACAAATCCCTTTGTTAGTGGGAATAATTGCTCGGTTACCTCAGAGGATAGCTTCATAAAATGATCGGTTGATTCAGTGAATTTTTGAATTAACTGTTGAATTTCATCTGATATTTTTCCAGTTCGTGCAACATCTTGTCCAGCCCATTGGATTACCTTAAAGAAGTTTGTCCCATTTATTTTTTTTTCAGTATAGGGGTAGTTAGTTTGAGGACAAAAAATCGTTTGTGCCTCATGATTATAATTTTTCTCTACTCGTTTGGATAATCCAGCGTAAACAGACTCTATATTAGTGGATGAGGACGTACTGATGTAGATAAACTTATGATTGTCCGGGCGATTCACCTTAACTTGTAACGTAATTTCGTCTTTTGACTCGTCAACTTTTGAAAATCTAAGCAAAGGGTACGTTCTTTCTAAAAACTTTTGGGTTAAGGTACTCATCCCGTATACTTGTAAGGGAAAACTTAAAATAACTAGATCGGCGGTTCGATAAGTATCTAATAGAAGGGGTGTAAAATCATCGTTAAATTTACAAACTCCTGGTGTTACTTGATAGCATGTTGAGCAGGCGGTGCAGGTATTGAAATTAAGGTTTCTTAGGTGAATGACTGTAATATCGGCCTCTTCGTTGACTAACTTAATACCTTCTAAAAAGGCATTTGTAACTTTTAATGTCCCACTTTCTTCCCCTCTGGGACTTCCATTGATGACTAATATTTTCTTCATAAATCCTCCTCAAAATCAAAATAATGCATATCTACTTTATTTTACCACAGACTGGGAAAAAGTAATAGATTTGGTAGTTTATCTTATTCGTTTATCATTTCTACCTACTCTATTTAATGATAAATATAAGTCTTCCTGTTGCTTTTTTGCTTTTCAACCTGTGAAATTAAAGTTTTTACTAAATAATATGAGGAAGTTAGCGCTATAGATCATCAAATAATATAATGATTGACGCAAATAAAAATCGTAGAAACAAAGTAAATTTGTCCTCCTTTCTACGATTTTTATCGTTATTCAATTTGTTTTTGAGATTTAAAAAAATTTAATTTATTTAAAACTGCCAGAAGTGATTTTACTCGAAGGGTGATAAATTCACGTCTTCGGGTAAATTAGCTAAGAATGTTGCGATAACTTCAATAATTTGTTCAACATCTTTTAGGCTACCTAATTCACTTGGTGAATGCATATAGCGTAACGGAATGGAAACAAGGGCAACAGGAATTCCTTCATTAGCAAAGTGAATACGATCGGCATCTGTCCCAGTTCTTCCAGGTGCCGCTTCATATTGAATCTGCACCTGAAGACCTGTAGCCGCATCAGCTAACCGTTCATTTATTTTCTTATTAACGATGGATGAATGACACAACACAGGACCGCCACCCACTTTAATCTCTCCCACAACTTCTGGTTCACTACCCAAATAATAAGTTGCATACGTCACATCTACTATAATGGCAAGTGTTGGTTTGACTGAGCTCGCCACCCACTGTGCTCCACGCATCGTAGTTTCTTCCCCAACTGTTGTGCAAGAATAAACGCCTACGCGTGTATTCAATTCACGTGCTCTTCGTAACGATTCCATGACAATAAATGCACCTAATCTATTATCTAATGCTCGACCTGAAATACGCTCATTCAGTAGTTCAACATAGTCAGTATCTGGAATAATATGATCACCTGGTTTTACAAGTGTCAATGCCTCTGCTTTAGAAGAAGCACCTAAATCAATGATTAAATCTTTACAACTTAACTCCTTATTTTTGAGTAATCCAGCGTTAACTAAAACAACACCTGGAATAATACCATGACTCGTTATGATACGCACTTTTTGTCCAAGATAAAGTGCAGGGCGAACACCACCAACATTTGTAACTTTCAACATTCCAGTGTCAGTGACCATCGTCACCATAAGTGCTATTTCATCAACATGCCCCGCTAATAGAACACGACACTCACTGTCAGGGTTTAACGTGCAGATCACATTCCCTGTTACATCCGTTTTTAATTCATGAACTTGATTTTTCATATAATGGATAATTTTTTTTTGTAAGGGTACTTCAGCACCCGATGGTGAAGCGGTGCGCAACATATCAAATAAGAAATATTTATTCATCAGTAACACATCTCCTTAAAATTTTAATTTACAACTAGTATGCAGCGTTGCAACTAAATAGACCAAACCACCGTAACAAAATCGCTTGCTTTAATATCATCAGGTTGAATATCAATCATCGCAGCACCCATTTGGACACTATTCTCTGATAACATGAAATTTCGACGTTCAAATTGGAGAGTATCCTCACTATAGTCGATTGATAAAATCTCGCCTAGTTGAATACTAGCCGCTTCAGCAAGTGTTTGAGCACGATGTGTGGCATTTTCTACTGCCCTTTTTAGTATCATATCTTTAAGCTCTGTTTCATCTTTTAGTTCATATTGAATTGAGAACTCTGGTTTAGCAAGGCATTGACTCAACGCCTTAATGACACCAGCTAATCTTTTATTGTCCATATCGAATCCAATCGATATAGTTTGACGGCAGACATAACCGATAAATACGCGTGTATAATTCCCCTCTTTATCTCGAACACTTTCATATTCTGTATCCACATTAAAACTCATTGTTTTAATCTCATCTTTAGCAAATCCCTCAGGACTAAGACACTCTCTAAGTTGCTGAAGTTGGATACCGGCTTTAGCTAGTGTCTCTTCATAGTTTACATCCCGTGACTCTAAAGTTATTAATATTTTGATAAAATTTGGTGGTAACGTAGCTGTCCCAGTTCCTTTTACTGTCAGTGTATTCTTCATCTCATCATTCCCCCTACTGCTTGTTATTTTGATTCACTCTGTTAAATAGTACCATAACTAGACTGCAAATGTTGTTGAAATTTTAGTATTTATTAGATGAATATGTGCAAAATTGGAGTAAAAACAAGATAAGTTCATTTCTATTTTAAACAATTTCTACATCTTACATCATGAATAAAAAACGGGTGGTATGACATCATACCCCCGTTTTCTCATATTATAAACGCATTAAAGCAATATCTTCGTATTCAAATGATTTATAAGTATTTTTGATGTAATAACTTCCCCATTTCACATCAGCTGTTAATAAAGGACACCGTTTTAATATGGTCAGTGGCAGTGGATTAAATGCATGAACTAAGCCCTCGTAGATACCGTCAGGAAAATTTATGATATTAAGATCTAATTTTTCCCCATTTTCAAGCGTGTGGCTTCCAAATAGTACTGAATAATTAACCCTAAATTCTAGATTATCCATATTTCTATTCTTATAGGATCTAATTTTTCGCTTCAAGTTACAACTGAAAAAACGCCAGACATCATCTTTTTGACTGTTCTCTGTTAAAAACAAAGTATTTGGATCGATTTGACTTGCAAATTTTGTACCATAAAGATATTCAGCTGAACTTTTTAACCAATCGGCGTAAATATCTAGTTGATCACGTGGACCGCTAACCATAACCTCAACATAATTTTCACATTCTACCATAAAACTCCTCCTCAACTTTTTTTAAAAATGCATATATAAAATTTACTGAATGATTCTGAATTGCCAGAGAGATACGAACTAATAAATCGAGATTGAAGTGCTGTTTATTGCGTTTCATGCTTCTTTGAATCAGCATGAAAATAACGATTATTTACTTTATTAAAATCCATGTTGTGATAATTTTAATTAATTAAAGTGCTTACATGTTATAAGGGTATTATACCATATTTTATAAAAATTGGTAGATGCTAATGCTCTAAATTCAAATGAATACCTGCCCCGCTACTTAATTATAGACAAAAGACCTACCGGCACCTCTGTATTCAAGATCATTTATTGTCTCGGCTTAATACAATATATGTAAAAGATTAGAAAATGAAACAAACAAGCCTATTAGATTATCCCGACATCTAATAGGCTTCCTGTATTTGGTTTTGTCATTAGCAAGATTCATTGGTACTTTGGAGTTTGTGTTGACATTGGTAGTATTCATAAGTTAGAAATCCGATAAAGAGGGATAATATCATCACAAGAATGCAGAATAGGAATGGATTGAACAACAATAACGTAACTAGTAAGAGAAAAAATGCGATGATAATCTTACATTGATCAACCGTATGAACGATAGAAGTTAATTTTTCTTGTAAGGATGTTAAATCACAGTTTAAATGGTCACAATTCTTTACATGACACACCATATCTTTAGCATTTTGTTTTATATCTTCATTGTCTTGCAAAAATAGGTTTTTAATTTGTAGCGATTGTGAATTTTTATCTGAAGATAACTCATTTGTATTTTGAGATTCTGTGAGTTTAATCGCTGCTAATTTATGATCATGAACCGTATGTAAAGTCCCATTTTCAACTTTTATCTGTGTATTTTTATTGTGCCCTTTATTATAATGTGTATTGTTTGTACGCCCTTTCTGATTCGCAAAAGCTGTAGGTGCAATTGTAGGCTTAGATACATACGTGTCACTTGCTATATTTCCGACTGTTGAACGAGCATCAGAATGTGGTTTAGATTTTGTTGCTTTATGTTTACGGAGAGGCACTCTTTTGTTTTGATGAGCCACGTCATTTGTATTTTGAATTTGAATCTCTGGTTGCGAATGATAATTTGTACCTAAAATGGAATATGCTTCTGTATGTATTGCTGTTTCTTCAGTGTCTAAAGAGAGATTTTTCACTTCATCATTTAGTAATGAATCATTTACAACTTTTATCCCATTGTCACGTGGTATTTTACTATAATTTATTTCTTGTATCTCTTCGGAGTCTAGACTTGAATGATTTTGATACTTATGTTGTAGGTTTAATCGTTTAGCATACCCACACTTTCGATTAGATGATAGCAAACTATCCTTTTCTTTTGTATGATGTGAACAATAATAACTAGTCCCTTGTTTATATTTGCCGTAACTTTTTTTATATTGTTTATACATATAAAAATCCTCCAGTGTTTAAGCCATTAAAATATGAATATCTATTTTAATACTATATCATATGTATAAGTTTGATTTATGGGCAGAAAAACACTTATAAATTCAAATTTTTTGTGCCTAAGATTACGGGCATAAAATAAAATATAGAGCAATTGACCTAATGATTAAGATGTTTATTATGCCATAAAACAGACAAATTATAACAAATTTTATATAGTCACGGTCTTTTTCTGCAAGGTATGACATATAATTAAACAAGGAGAATATAGCTATATATTCTTGCTACACTTCCGCTACAAAGGTTTACTACCCTTTCCTTTGCAAGAAGTATTATCTTTTTTATAGGAGTTCTGTCTGGATACGTTAAACTAAGTAGTTGTCCATTGTTTATGTTTTTGATCCCTATTGAACCGTTTAACACAAATTCACCAGTGTCTAGCAAATTGACTGTCTAATAGGTAAAACAGCTAAAAACCAAATAAAAAAAGAGAAGGCAATCCGATGGCGTTCTCTTTTTTTATTTGAATGTTTTTTAATGACTGTAATATTTAAATGAAACGATAGCTAAATGTCATTTATTAGACCGTCAATCATTTCAATCAGTTTGTAAGGAAACTCTATGCTCTGAAAATTCAAGTCGTTTGCTTCAATAGTAACGACGACCTAACCTTTAGATTTAGAGTCTTTATTTTATATCTCAGGTTTCATTCTGTTAAAGCAATTCATGTGGGAAGCTTAAGTAGCCAATTAAGTTTCCCGTACTGAAGATTTGAATCATGTTTTGATAGAAGGGAAATTAGTCTGACAATAAGGTAACTGTGAATAGCTAACTTCCTAGTTATCAGTTTATTTTTTTATCTCATTAGAAATTAATTCCATAAGTTGTTCAACACTTAACAAAGCACCACTCGTTATTACCATATCATTTATGACTAAAGCAGGTGTGCGCGTTATACCAAACCTTGATATGTCACGAATGTCTCCTGAATTTTCTACTTTTACGTCTAACCCTAATTGATTAACTGCACGTTCTGTACGTTCAAGGAATAGCAAACTTCGTTTACAACAACATCCTAGCGTTAAAATTTTCATACCCTCTCCCCCTTCGTTATAAATTAATTAGAAGAACACATTCCAAATACACATTTGTGTGTGACCGGTAAGTTTTGTTGGATAAATAGATCTACTTTATGTTTATGTTGGAAGGATGATAAAGGTGTACATTTACCTATCATGTTTTCAGATTCTAAAACGCTATAAACAAACTTTAGTTCGAATGAAAACAATATCCGTGAGTGAAACATGTATTTAGTACGTTGTAAGTAACAACAAGGGAGTTAACAAAAAACACATATGTTCGCGCCTCCCCCCCTACTTTCAAACAACTGTTCAAATAAATAGTGATAAACACTTAGTTTTCTTTATTTTACAAGATAATGATTCGAATTCGCGTTCGCCCTTTCACTAACATATCGAAATATGGACTTATAGATATTTTCATTCAACAAAACAAGAACATACATTCGAAGTTAATGCTAGATAAATATTATTTTATCTCCACTTGCGTCTCCTTTTTTTTAAGAAAGGACATGTACAAAGGATAGGCCCTATATAAGATAGCCTATCCACCATCTCAATAATAAAATCGAGACATCTGAATTAGTTTAAATGGTTCGATTTTTTATTTGATACACGGTTACGACCCGATTCTGCATTAGTCTCCATAAAAAAAGATAAGTACAGTCTTATCTTTTTTTAATGCGTATCATGATACATGTAAATATTTCTTGAACTCATTAACTGATCAACGACATTGTATTTTTTCGATGAAAAGATTAAAATATCGGTATTTATTAATATACTGATAGGAATGAAGTATAAGGGACTAAATTTATCATCGTCCACAAATCCATTGACAAGCGATGTATTTTTTCCAATCCTGGGTTACTCCATTCAAATTTAACGTTTAAATCAGTCGTCTGAAGTGCTGGGTTTGCCATAAACAGGTTGGGAAATTACTGACTTGTTCTTTGCTAAAGGATAGCATAGCATCATTCTGTTATGTATCTAAATCAAACATTGAATAGTTCAAAACTTCTTTCACAATCATTTAAACCAGTCTCATACAATGTAACATCTCACTTTATTTAACTGCTAGTCACTAAACAATCTCTATTAAAAATAAAAGTTAAACTTTTCGATGAAATGCCGTCCACCAAGTTCAAAGAGGCATTTTTCGTGTATGGTTATTTATCATTATTTGATATAAAGTAGTCACTCGCCTATTCTATTTTTCATAATTTATTAGATAGGAAAGGGGCTGATTGATGTGAAAATTATCAAAATTATGTTATACCCGCTACAAAAAGTTATGATGTATTGGGACTTCCTTAATGTGTTTGCAAGCATTAGTCTGTACACACTGATTGCACTGCAAGTCTTTCGTATTGATTGGGAAAATAAAATGACATTGCCCACATATGGCTGCTTGTTATTATGTTATGTCATAAAAGAAGCTCATGAACGAATGGTAAATTACTTAGTCCCCTTAAATGTTACAAAGAAACACACATTGTTTTTTAAAAAGTTTTCTAGTTGTGAGGACTTATATGTGAATCTGGCTCCAGCATTAAAGGTTCAGTTTCAACACATTACGCTACTTAATGCCGCTACCCTCTCTATACTGCTTTGTGTACAATTCTACCTCTTAACCGCTATTTCACATTTTCTAATAGATGTTAACGCCGGAAACTTACTAATCACCTTAACCTGTGTTAGGTATTTAGTTTATATATTTATTGGCAATCGAGTCCTCAGTTTTTTAAATCTTTTATCAACTCATGCCCATATTCAGTGTATGGATGACTATGATTTTGAAGAGTTAAAAACCATATTTGATAATGAAGCTGATATAGAAGATATATTCCAGGTATGCGTTGTGTCAGCTATTGACTATATGGTGACTCAACAAGATCAATTTGACCGATTACATATTAAGTCATAATTTAAAGTAGAAATTTGAATCACCAGCTCTAATTCGTGTCTTAGCTTTAATCAAATAATTTATGGCGGATTTCAGTTCGTAACGTCACTAAGTTATCATAGTTATAAAAAAACTGAATCTTTTTATCTTTTATCAAAGATCCCTTTGGCTTATCATCAAGAACAAAGTGTACAAAACTTTCTGAGATATCTTCAACGGGATTGGTTGAAGCATATGGCGTGATGAAATCATCTTTATGGCGCTCATAAAAATGAAAAGCCAACTGGTTGATCAAACGGTCATTTATGAGGTCTTTCCAAAATAATTGATAATACTCATTAAGGTAAGAAGTATCATTGGAAATAAACCCTTTTTCAAAATAAACATCGCTATTGTAATGAGAAGAGAATATTCCTTGGCTTTCACTATAGACCACATAATGAAAATACTGATGAAGGATTGACTCATAAAAGGGACGTAAATAGGTTAACATCTCATAATCCATCGTATCAATCGTTAACCTAAATTGTTTTCCTGTTGGCTGTTGTACCAGAATGGGGATAACCTTAGCATCTTCTTGATCCACCACAAACTGAACCACATCAACCATGCCAATCACCTCATGAGGCAATATTTGTTTGATGTCTCTCCAAATTTGTTGGTAGTATGTATCTAATGGCGCTTCTAAAAGTTTGGGTGTCAATACATCAAACGGATAAAAGGTAAGTGTTAAATCCTCATTCACCTCATATCTGGCATTATGCGTTCGGGCACGATAGTCCGTCAAGTAGCTGATTATCACATCCGTTTTCAAAAAATCATACTGTTTTAAAATAAGCTTCATCTCATCGATTGCAGCGGGATTTCCAACATGCTCTGACTGGATTAAAAAAATCATAGCCCGATAATCCTCATCACTTAAATAATCCTTTAATTTCCGTAGTGTCTTGTCCTCATAATTATGATACGGATCATACCCTAAACGATCTACCCGCATCTCATCTGTAAAAAGATATCGCTTCGTTGCTGCATCTAACTGATTATTAATCAACTTTGTCACTAACGTATCGAATGGTCCCGGATAAAGATGATTATTTTCTATCCGTCGTTCATTTAACGGAAGTTCAAGCGCATATAAAAAATAAAGGCTTACTCGTTTAAGATCACTTATTTCATCTTTTAACAACCCTAAATTACGATCGAGCACCTCATTTATTTTCGCTACTTGCGAAACATCTTGATAACTTTTGACATAAAAACGATACCCGCTAACCACAAGTGAAAAAGTAACTAGCGCTGCTAATAGCCAGATTACGTTCCGTTTATTTTTCATAACCCATAACGCATCCTCTCCTCGGTAAAATATAAAAATCTCGTCTTTATGATAGATCAAACGATGACTTAGGCCTTTCTCTTCGTTAGTATTCCCCAGATGCTATGAATTTTAAACTTACTAAAATCAGTCCCATTAAAAAAAGTCTTTCCACTCTCAGAAAAGTGAAAAGACTAAGTCAAATTAAAAGATTGAACAGCATACTTGAGTTGGTAATAAGGAATTTCATCACTATGCGATCAATGTTAGGGCTTGGGTGATCTTACTTTTCCCCCTTAAACAAATTCTTTTGTAAATAATTCAAAACGATAGATCTGATTTGTAACATTATCACCTCTTCCAGGCTCAACGGCTTCGCAAAACATTTCTAAGGTTCTAGAATACATGCTATACGGTGGGTACAGGGCTTGATAAGAGACCATTTGCTCGTCGCTTTCTGTGTGTTGTAAAATATGATGAACATAATACAACTTCCCTTTAAAATGTCGGTATGGGCGTTGGGTTAGTATCTCTCTTTGGATCATAGCTAGTCTCCTTTATAGGTGTCATAAAACTTATTATATCAGAAGCGGGATTAAGTGTGCAATTTCCCAATTTCCAAGACGATGATGTGTGATTATTATGTTGTACTTATCCGGCTGGATTTTAGATTTAGCTCTGGATCCCCATACCTCACCGTTCCCATAAGTAGCTATTATTTTTAAGAATTGATCATTACTAGTATTTGTATCCACTTAAAAACGCGCAGAATTAACCATTAAATCGCCTGTAAAAATCACCAAATCAATGTTCTGATCATTAATGGCTTCTACGACTTTACTAGCTTTAGCTTCCCTATAAAACCTTCCAAAATGGGTATCCCTAAAAAATGCAATTTTATAACCTGTCTCAGGTCTGTCTGTTTCAAGCTGAATTGCATTTATGTTCAAGGTGTTCGGTTCAACCACTGTGACATAAAAATAAAGCACAGCAATAAACAGTAATCCGCTCAGAAATACGCAGATAAGATGTTGTAATCCTTTCATGATCAAACCTCCTTTTGTCGTCTGAATAGAAAATCTTAAAACACAAGGCTTGAGATTTTTATAAGTTACGGTGTGTATATGGTTTTATTAGTTCCATCTATAATAAGAGCTGACTTAGCAGGAATATGTTGATCCTCATAAGTAGCTTCAACTGTATTAAAGTTTGCAATCACCTGTAAGGTATCTCCAAAACGGGTCATTTGGAGTAGACGATCTTGTGATAGGACCTGATAATCTGTCATTTGTTCATGGATTGCTTTTTGGCTGAAATCAGAATAAATTTTAGAGTGATTTACGATGGCTTCTTTATGTTTTTGCCACTCTACTTTATCAATATGATACAGCGGTGGCACATTATAAAGAATCTCATACAACATTCTATTTTCGACTTCATCTTCAAATTTCAGTGTTCCCCATCCCCACCAATGGGTTGTAATCATTGATTCATTATAAACAAGTTTGTATAAAGGAACCGTGTATGCTGTATCAAGAAATAGCAATTTGTATTTATCTTTAATCGGAATTTGTTTTCCAAACACTTCCGGGACACCGCCGTAATTTGAAAAATAACGTCCCACATAATACTCACTCTCTTTATTTTTATTCATATCGGGGTCCATCCATGAAAAGGATGGTGTTTCTATTCCATGTGCAAAGGCAAGC
Organism: Turicibacter sp.; assembly: GCA_051646305.1. Taxonomy (GTDB): domain Bacteria; phylum Bacillota_I; class Bacilli_A; order MOL361; family Turicibacteraceae; genus Turicibacter. The sequence goes on along the minus strand of JBOFCV010000394.1, from coordinate 10,967 downwards.
ACTTGATTGGCAAAATCATTTCCACCCTCACTTCCAACCACCATATTCCATTCTGATTGTAGATACGCCATTCGCTCTAGTCTTGCAGCAATATCTTGTGCTTCCGTCGTGATATGTGCAGAAGAATAATCGTCATAGATTTCTCCTGTCGCATCTGTATCTAAGAACCACGAGTTAAACGGAAGTCCCGTATTTAATATTTTCGAGACGCGATCTTTAACTGAGGGCAACGCAAGAACTGGGTTTAACTTACGTCCCACACGTTGAAATCCACTTATTTTTTCACCTAGTTTATTTGTAACCGTCGCCTCCTCATATAAGGATAAATCATCAAACTTAGCCGTGATCCATTTTTCCTCCCCAGGTTTATGAATGGAGTGATACGAGTCATACGTTCCGATTAGATACCCCAGTTGACTTGCTCGTTCAATTAATTCAGGCTTAATAAATCCTTCTTGCCAATCATCAAGTCCTAGCCACAAGTTATCGATCCCAGAATCTTTCATCTCTTGAATGACATCAACGGTATTAGCATCTGCCCATTTTTCAATCGGGTCAACTAAGCTTCCTAGTGCACCAGCAAGCAATCGCTTATTTAACTCAATAAGTTGAACAGGATTTAAATTCTCTATCCCTTTAGTGACTAATTGTGAAGCCACAGGTTCAATCGTTTTAAATAGCGATGAATCATAAAAATCGTTTAATTGAAGCACTTCACTTAAGCCCTTAATGATTCGATTCTTTGTGTATTGATCCACGTAATCAAGCGTCTGTAAGTCATCAAAAGCTTTAGCTAACTCTTTGCCATCATCCACTTGTTCGATTAATAACCTTTGAACGGCCAACCTAACATCGACAGGCATTTGCTCACGGAATTTATCCCATTTAATGTTCTCTTCTGAAATAACCGAACGGTCCCAAAAATAGGCATGAGGTGCACCATATAATTTTTCAATATTTGGATTATCTTCTGCTTTTTGTGCTAACGTCTTAAATTGATCAGTTTCAATGAGATAGTTTCGGTACGTTTTTGCAACATCCACCACATTCTTTGGCGTGACATAGATTCTAAATCCATAGTCCCTATCTTCGGTAATCGCTGGAAACTCATGGTTAAGTGTAAAGGCAATCTCCTCACCTGTTTCAAATACGACATCCGTATTGAATGAATTCGTTGCGATGTATACAATAGAAAAAGCTTCTTTTTCTACACCGAAAAATGGCATTGAAAAGGATTCAATCAATTTTAGCGTTTCGCCATTTAGGTAGTCTTTAAAAATTTCATCATCACTCGTAAAATATTTCCCTTGATTAATCGGTAGTAAATAAGCATCCCCACTAACATTAGGCCACGAAAATTCATTTTCTTCCAACGTATTCGATTTAATATTGATATCGAGATATTGATCTTGTTTTTTTATTTCAATGTCTATGGCTAAATCTTTATACGTCCATGACACATGCTCTCCCTCATCCACTAAATTTGAAATTTCCATGGGTGATTGTGGTTCTGATACGATTTCAACCACGCCATCTGATTCAATGTTAAGTTCAAATGTTTCTGGGTCGACGCTAAAACTAAAATCTTTTATAGCTAGTTCTGTTTTATTTGGTGTAAGTCCTTTTTCTTGGTCTTCTTCACACCCCGACATCATGAGTAAAGTCGTTGCCGCTATCGCAACACTGGTTAATATTTTTTTCATCATTAACACCTCCACCTGCATGTTAACGCATAAATGTTACACGAATGTGACAAAGAAGGTGATTTTGTTGTCTTTATACGTGATCCCATATAAATAATGGTGTTTTTCTAGAATACTTTTAACTATAGGTAACCCAAGTCCTGTTCCTGATAATTCTTTGCTTCGTGATTTTTCTAACACATAAAATGGATTCCAAATTTTTTCTAGTTCCTCATCGGTTATCGAGTTCACTCCATTTGAAATCATCAACGTCACGTGATCCCCTTCATAAATCAAAGAAACAGTGATTTCTAAATCATTTGTATACTTAATCGCATTGGTAAAGAGATTGTCTAATACCACTGTGATACTTTGCTCATCTCCTGTTATAAGATACGAGGTGTTTAAATCAAATTCAAAATGAAAATCGATGTTATTTTCTTTCAAAATCAAAGCATATTTGCGGCAAGCTTCTTGGACCGTAGCCTGCAAATTAAAACAAGTTGGGTTTAACGTGGTATTCTCAATTTTTGACCAATATAATAGTTTCTCAATTAATTGTTCCATGGCATCGACTTGTTCATAAATCGTTTCTCTGAACGTCCCATCGTCTAACCCATCTTCGATCCCTTGTTCATAAGCTTTTATAAGGGCGAGGGGTGTTTTAAGTTCATGAGAGATGTTAGCCATCAATTCTTTCAATTGACTGTTTTGTGTATTTATTTCATGATGAGCGATGGCTAAACTCCGACTCATTGTGTTGATGCTAATGGACAGATCCTCTATTTCATCATTCGTGTGAATATGCTCGGTTCTAAAATTAAGATTGGCAATATCTTGCGATAAATTTTGTAACCGATGAAGAGGCTTCGTAATTTTTCGTGATAAGATAGCCACAAGCAAAACAATTAAACAGATGGCGACCCCCATGATTAACACATTAAATTGATTGATTATTTTGATGGTTTCTTTCATATATGGAAGTGGAAGACCGATAGCAAAGAGTTGATTCTTTATTTTTATAAATTTTGTCATGACCTTAAATTGACTAATCCCTTGATCATATGTTTTATTTACACTACGTTCATCTAGCGTGTGCAAGGTCTCTTCCGTTAACCAAAATTTATTAAGTTTAATTCGATTCTTTTCGAATTCATAGATTAAATTTCCATTGATCGTTGATATCTCTTTCGTCGCATCGGTGTAGACAATAATGACTGAATGGGCCTGGGCCAACGCATCAAGTTCATTTATTTGATTTTTGGCAACTAGGATTTCCAATTGCTCACCGACAGTGCTCAATACTTTTCTTTGTTCGTAACTATAGTAGCGGTTAACAAAGAATAGATTAATCATAATGGAGGCAGTAAAAACTAAGATAATAATAAGCGATATTCCCATAGAAAATTTCTTGCTAATATTAATGGTTCTCCCCCTCCAAACTGTACCCAAGTCCACGATAAGTCTTTATCATATCTTCCCCGAGTTTACTTCGGAGGCGGCGAATATGGGTATCTACTGTTCGAGGATCCCCTTCGTAGTCAAATCCCCACACGAGATCAATAAGTTTCTCACGTGAAAGAATCACGCCTTGATTATTCATAAATGTTAGCAATAAATCATATTCTATTTTTGTTAGATTTAAACTAGATTCCCCTTTATATGCTTTCTTTTCGTCCGGAATTAATCTGATATATTTTGCTGATAGTTCCTTTTGAATATCTAATAGTTTTTTGGCTCTCAGTAATAAGACACGAGGATCAAATGGTTTTTTTATGTACTCATCAGCTCCCACATTTAAAGCATTCAATTCGTCATCAAATTCGCCTTTAGCAGTCAAAATCAACACTTTCGTTTGGTTGCATGACTTGATATACTCACAGACTTCAAGTCCATTAACTTTTGGCATCATCCAATCAAGGACCGCTAAATCAATTTTATGGGTATCAAATAACCTGAGCGCTTCTTCACCATCGAGTGCTTCAAATGTCTCAAATCCTGCTTGTTTAAAATAAGTAGATAAGATTTTTAGCATATCCATCTCATCATCTGCTATTAATACATTCATGTTAAAACTCCTTGTCGTGTTAAACTATATTTCTAATTTCGCATCTTTATCTATGTTTAATTCAGACTCAACTATCATTGTTTAAGATGAAAAGATTCGAATAGGCTTACGTAAATTTTTATTATGTTTTAAATTCCTTTCCCATGTAAAAATCAAAGATTAATGTAATGATTGCTTTGTTTTTATCCTATATCTTATATATATAAGCGCTACTAAATGTTTCGTACACTTAAAATTTTTAGTAGGAGTGTTTACTACTATGGAACGAATCCTTGTCATGTAAAGCTTTCCATAAAGCTCAACGATCACTAGTAGACCGATATTTTATAGTCTGTGTAAAAATTTTAAAAGTTCTAATATTTACACCAGCTTTCATATAAAGCTACCAAAATTTTTAGATAAGATCAAACTTATTGGGCGCTAGATAGTGTAAAAGAAGTTATTCAAGTTTTTGCAGGATTCCTCTGGATCAACGCGAACTAAAGTTTTATAAAAAACCAAAACTTTAGTTCTTCTATGTCAGACCTACTAATTTTTGATTTTAAAAATTTTAGTAGGACTATAGGATATCTTGGTAGTAAAGTATTTAAAGTTCTCGGCTTGCCACTTAAAAGATGAAATATTTCTCGCTTTGTATATAGTATATCGAAATATCTCAAAAAAACTATAAAAAAACCCTCCATTGTGGAGAGCTTTTTTGAATTAGGTTACGGCTAAGGTCTGATTATTTATATGATTAAGTGACTAAGAACAACGTTATTAGAGTTAAAGTTTAATTTGATGTAATGATCCTGTTGGCATTGGGATATTGTTGACTTCAATGCCTTTTAACTTACAATAGTACTCTAAAAATTCTTTTGCAAGTTGTTCATCCTCTGTCCCTTGTTTAATGCCAACTATCTTTTCAAGTATCTGTGCACACTGATTATTTGTCATGTAACGATGTAAGACATTTCCATAAACCATTTTTTCTGGATTTGTTGGATTGAAATAATATTCCCAGAATAAAAGTTGTTTGGCCTCATCTAATGATAACTTCATTTTGTATTTTGGATCTGATTCAACGTATCCTTCATCAGTTGTATCGCCTTCATAGTTTTCATTAATTAAAAATACGCCAAAGATAAATCGATCTTCATCATTTGATTCGGGTACTCGAGTCGTCATGATAGCTAAACTATTTGGTTTGACATTTTTTAAAACCATTGGCTTCCCTTTATTTTTACCACTTTGCGTGATGCCCGAATACACACGCCATTGATTTAACATTTGACTCTCATAGCAGATAAATCCATCCTCATCCTGATATTGTTTCTCCAATTCCTCTCTTGAAATCTCACCATTTAAATACTGGCTACAAGGTGTTTTAGGATGACTACACCAAGGAATTTTTGCGACATTTATATTCTGATTAATCATTTCATCACTGCAAACACCTTGATAACCCACACTATCTTGATGACAGCCGCCATCACAATACGTACATTTGAATGAAATATTATTGCCAATTGTTTTTTTAGATGTTGTTTTTTTCAATGAACTCAAAGCTGCTTGTTTTTGTTTCAATAACTCTGCTTGTTGCAGTTGTTCATCTCTAATTTTTTTCAGTTCAAGTTCCTCAAGTTCAATCTGTTTTTTATCCTCATCAATAATCGTCGTGAATTCCTCATCTTCAAGTTCTAAAAACATACCAAATGCTGTCGGATAACTAAATTTCTTTTCAGTATCTAATGTATCAAAGAAGACTTTAACGTAATTATCCGAAACTTCCGTAATTTTACCTTTTCCAAAAGCCTTATGAACAACGCCAGCTCCATATAATTCCATTTTAATTCCTCCCAGAATATTTATATTTTTTAGATGAAAACAGTGCCAACTACCTATCTAAACAATAACTACTTCAGGGGAATTATTGCTTAGATAGGTAGGATTTAAGTAGCGCCTATATTTGCTTATACCTTCACTATTGTTTTAGTCTATACATGTCTAGACACAAGATGGCCAACCTAATTAAAATCACAATAGTTACATCAATTAACATTATACCGCACAAAAAGTGCATTTTTAGTCGATTTGTGGTGTGGGTTCATAATGGTTAAATCTACTAAATGATATCCTGGTTAAATATGTCCTACTCTTCTCATTATCATTTAAAATTCTGATCATTTTTATGCTTGTAAAAAATAAAAATCATCATCTGTGAGGATTTAATAGTAGTGTTCAATGGTATTTTACAACTGAAAATAAACGAGGGTCCTTCTAAAAATAGCTTCGCTTCTCTGTATGGAAGTCATTGTGAAATAATTTCTTACAGCTGTTGTATGCTAGACACAATTAAGCCAATATCTTGCAACTTCTTAATCTTTGTTTGAATTGCTTTCAGGCTAATCATTAGTTATTTTTTAGACAGTTTAAATTTTAACGTTAGTCCAGTCCTATTCGCTCTAGTTTCCTACTTTAACACTAAATTATGTATGAAGTGTCCCTCGAAAAACTATTCCTAATATTACTTTACTTTTTTTGACAGATTGATAAAGGGGCTATATAATTACGTTAGTTACTAAAGGAGGGTATTCCCATGATTAACTACAATAAATTAGTCCGAGATTTTATCCCGCAAATAATTGAAGCATCTGGGAAACAATGTGAATTAGAAATTGTTTCCGATGAAATCGCCTTTGAATACTTAGTCGCTAAACTTGATGAAGAAGTGACTGAATTTAAAGAAGATAAGAATTTAGAAGAGTTAGCAGATGTCATGGAAGTATTATTTGGATTAGCTAAAAAATTGGGATATTCTGAGCAAGACTTATTAAATATGCGCCAAGAAAAGAAAGAGAGTCGTGGTGGATTCGAGCATAATATCGTGTTAAAAAAAACATATTAATCTATTAATAGCCATCCCGGTCTAGTGGATGGCTATTTTTCGTATGGGTTGTTCTAGGCATTCAAATATTAAAAAAGTTATGCCACGAATATTTCTGTGAGCTCACGCAAACTAACACTCTCATACTTTGCAAGAAAGTCTTTATCGCTTTACCCCGACTACTTCTCGTCGACATTTAACGTTCTCTTTAATCGAATCTCCTATTAAGAAGAGTGTGATTAGTAGCAAATAAGCGATCAGCCGTTTTTGGGGAACCACTTCAACTATGGGCGCTCCTGGGCAAATGATGACAAGTAACATGAGGAATGAAAAAATATTGACAAGGGTGACTGTATACTTATAGACAGGAAATGGGACTCGTAGCATTTGAAACAAAGCTTTTACTAGTATTTCACCATCTGAATGATGAGCTGGAATTAAATTAGCAATAAATAGAAAAACATTGATGAATACCCATAGACTGATGAATGGGTGCGACATGAATGCTAAAAATGTTACCGATGATTCAAAAGGTGAAACAGTTCCCGCTACTAACCGTTCTAAGCCTATTTCAAACAAGCCCCTTAGTTCATCAAATATTAAACCTGAGGCTGTAGGAAGGGAGACTTGAGCAGCTACAGCTAATACACTCACTGCGCTTATTAAGTTCACCAGAGGTCCCATCATATAGATTATCCATTGTTTTTTTTGAAGTGAGTTTGAGTGTGTATGATGAAAAAGAACGCATTGTCCACTAATTGGCCATAAATTAACATAAAACACAGTATGCCATAGGTTAAACTCTATAAGTTTACGTCCCGTTCCAACCCTAACAGAAACAGGCATGATGCCTATAAATTTGCTGATGAAATAATGTCCAAGTTCATGAAAGAATAGACTAATGTGTAAGAATAAATAAAGCGCGATAAAAAATAGGATGATAGTCATGAATTTGCCCCCAGTCGTTATTAAATGGTCACATGCCATGCTTTAATGAAATGACCTTGATTCTCTAATCTATGAGTCAATCAAGCCCCTCATGACTTGTTTAGGTATATTCTTATTTCATTTCACAAAAAAAACTCAGTCGGGGGATACTGAGTTTTTTTTATAGGGAAAGAATTTTTAAAAATTATTATTTTAAAGAAGAGACCGGCATATATTCCACATGCCTAATATATCATATGTCACCATACCGTAAACGTGACACTTTACCAAACGTCAGCAGCTAGATTAGACTTTTTCTTTTTTTTAATAACTATCACTCTCTCATTTGTTTAAATCAATGCTAACATGTTGAAAATAATAAGATGATAAAACCCCCGTCATCCTTTTTAGGAACACGGGGGAAAGAGCTATTGCATGATATCTTAGAATAATCCGAAGTATGCTCCCACTAAACCAAGTACGACTAAAACAGCGATATTGATGAGTGGAGAAGCTCCTTTACGAACTAATCCGTATAATCCAAATGTTAAACCTAACGGTAATAACTTCGGCATAATACTATCTAATATTTCTTGAATATTAATGACAGCTTCACCATTTGGAATTTCAGTCACAATATCAACTTTTACATATGATGCAATTAAAGCACCGACAACGATAATCCCAAGGATTGTGGCAGCACGCGTAAACTCCCGAGCATACTTCGTAACAACTTTTACCCCTTCAAGACCTACCTTGTATGACCAATGCATTAATCCGTAACGTAAACCTAAGTGAACCACGTTGAACATTAATAAGAAGACAATTGGACCTAAAATACTACCTTGTAACGAAAGGTTCGCTCCAATACCTGCTGCAATTGGGACTAATGTAAACCAGAAGATGGCATCCCCAATTCCTCCAAGTGGTCCCATTCCGGCAACACGAATTGAACGAATGGTTTGTGGATCTGCTTTTTTCTGTTCAAATGATAATACAATCCCCATAACAAATGTTACTAAGAATGGATGGGTATTAAAGAATTCAAGATTATGTTTCATTGACGTTGATAAGTCAGCTTTGTTCGTATGAATTTTTTTAAGCCCTGGTAAGATTGAATAGAGCCATCCTCCAGATTGCATACGTTCATAGTTAAATGAACCTTGTAAGAACATGGAGCGCCATGCCATTTTATTTAAGTCTTTATTAGACAGCATTGGGGCTTCTTTGGTATCAATATACTTTGCTTGATTAGATTCCATCATTTGCCACCACCTTTGCTGAAGTTTTTGTACTAATTTGGAAGTCATACACTGCAACTACTAATCCTAAGATCGCAACTGCAAGTAATGGTAGTTCTAAATAGGCAACAAGGACGAATCCTACAAATAAGAATGGTAAGTAATCTTTGCTTAGCATTACTTTTAACAAGATGGCAAATCCAAGTGCAGGCATCATACCTCCGGCAGCTTTTAATCCTGCCCATACCCATTCTGGACATACTTCTGTTAATTGTTGTCCAATGGTTTGACCAAATAACACACCTAACAATACGATGATAGCAAATAATACGGCAAGTCCTGCCATCGCCAAGTAGTTGAGGCGGTCAATTCCTTTTGTATCCCCATTCTCAGCACATTTATCAGCAAGCCCCATTAATGGTGACATAACTGTAAATAATACGGTTACTGCGTATTGACCCAGTAAGGCAAATGGAATAGCAAGAGGTAATGCAGCCTCTGCATCAAGCCCTAAACTGATACCGAATACGGTTGCCATAATCCCCCCGATAACGGCATTTGGTGGTTGTGCCCCTCCAACTGGCATGGCACCGATCATCATTAATTCATATGAAGCCCCAATGACAAGACCTGTTGTCAAATCGCCCATAATTGCCCCAATAATGGGTCCAATTACGATTGGTCGATATAATGACTCCAGGAAGTTGAACTGGTCTACTGCTGCTACCATCGTTACAAGTACGATGAGTAACATCTGAAGAATACTTAGTTCCATGTTACTTCCCCCTTAATTAAATAGTTTATTTATATCATCAGCTGATTCACCAGGAACCCTGCGGATTTCAAGTTCGATACCTAAAGCCTTTAATTCTTTAAAAGCAGCCACATCATCTGAATCAATACATACCGCCTTTGTTACTTGATGTTTACCTTCTGCCATATGCATATTTCCGATATTTACTTTTTTAATAGGAACTCCACCTTTAACAAGTCGTAAAACATCTTGAGGCGTTTCACAAATTAAGAAAATATGTTGGGCATCGTTCGCTTTATGAATCACACTAATGGTTTTTTCAATGGTAAAATATCTTGTCTGTGCAAATGACGGCGCTGCCATGTCCATTAGATTTTGTCTAAATTCATCTCCTGCGACATTATCATTAGCAACTAATAATAAATTTGCCCCTACAACTTTTGACCACTGGGTTGCAACTTGTCCATGTATTAATCGATTGTCTATGCGTGTTAAAATAATATTTGGCATCTTTTATATCCCCCTTGTAATAACGTTTTGTTACATCCTATGTTTTTTATAAATATAGTATTCTGAATTCTTTAGCATTTTCTTGACCACTAGATAGATTTATTTGACAATCATTTTTATATCCCATCTTCAAGGTTCATTTCATCTAATGGTTTAGATTTTAAATCAAGAAATCTTAGGCATGATTCCTTACTTTTTTCAACAAGCAAATCAGCAATTACATCAGGTGCCAAGGTGTCTTTCATAAATAACAATTCTATTATTGCTCCCATACTACAGCCACAAACTACTTCGTACTGCTCGTTGTATGTTGAAAGTGAAGCAGCTGCCCTAAATGGTGTTCCACCCAGTAAGTCACAAATAAAGATAACATTTAGTTGTGGATGGCTCGCAATAATTGTTTGAAATTGAGTAATTAAATCTAATTCCGTATGGTCAGTTAGAAAATCTACAGCATATACATCTGGATGATCACCGGCAATAAAGTCCAAATTACTTTTAATCCCCGTTCCGTAATTACCATGTCCTGTTATTATGAATATAGTAGACATACTCTACCTCCTCTCCAATTTTACCAAAGTAAGCTAACTTTTTTGATAGCGCTTTACATTCATATCTTAAGGCATAAGTAAATTTATATCAAGTGGAGCTATTAAAGTTAACATAATCGTACATATTCTAGTCAAATATATCCTAATCACCTATTTCATAGAGATTGATCGACGCTGTAGTCATAAAGACCATACTTCTCTGCTAGTTGAGCATATATTATTGTGAGGAGGTGAATAAATGGATATCACATCACAACTCACGTTAAATCCACAGATTCAACTAATTATTCCTATTCTCTTGATTCTCGTGCCAATGCTTAGAAGTAGTCCCAAAGTACCAAATTGGTTAATACAATGGATCATCCTAG
>JBOFCV010000150.1:0-4414 GCA_051646305.1 Turicibacter sp. | reverse complement strand
AAAGGACCTAAAAATAGCAAAAAACGTTAATTACTAATGACAACGTGTGAAAGGGTGTCTAGAAGTCGTGATGAAAAAACTAAAACATATAAAATGGTTCAATGTCATCCTATTTCTATTTGTGATGGTTGGTTTGTTGTCATTAGCTCAATTATTCATCTTACCTAATATGGAAGAGTGGGATATTGATCGGGTACAACATTATGAGGCAGCCAATGATATTAAAATAGATTATGATTATGTTTATTCTAATGAACATGAATATGGACAAGTCATTGACCAAGTTAAATGTGAAAAAGAGGAACCATGCGATATTTCACTAACGATCTCTAAGGGGAAAGACTTTACATCAAAAAGTAGTGCCCAAATAAAAGAATATTTGGATGGATTAATTGAAAAGGGTATTATCTTAGCTAATGAAGTTAATTACCATGAATCGATGTATTCAAATACAATTGATAAAGATATGGCCATTTATTATGAACCGAATCCGTATTTAAACCGAATTGATGTTAGTTTTTCTTTAGGACCAGAGGTGCATATCTATAAATCAACAATGGTTGGAGCTGGAGATGTATTATTACATGATACAGTTTTCAATGATTTCCGAGTTGAGGGGAATTTATTTGATTTTTCTCCTCTACTAGAAGATATTAAAGGATATATTGAACCAGCAGATTTCGCTTTTGTTAACCAAGAAACAAATATTGGTGGAGCAGAAATTGGGTTATCAAGTTATCCTAACTTCAATAGTCCATATGAAATTGCAACGCAATTAAGAGATATCGGATTCAATATGTTTTCAAGAGCGAATAATCATACCCTAGATAAAGGGGAAAACGGGATTCTTTCGGCTCAAAAGCATTGGGAAACGTTAACTGATATTATTTATGCAGGGTCAACGGATAGCCAAGTAAAAGCTGATGTGATTCCTGTCCTTGAACAAAACGGTATCAAAGTTTCAATGCTTGCTTATTCTTATGGGTTTAATGGTTACAAAGTACCAAAAGATAAACCCTATCTTGCAAATGAGTTTAACTATGAAACGGCAGAAATGGAAATTGCGAAAGCAAAAGAGATATCTGATGTTATTGTTGTCTCAATGCATTGGGGTAACGAATATCAAAGTTTACCGAGCGAGTTGCAACTTGAACAAGCGCAGTGGCTAGCAGATCAAGGCGTTCATATTATTATGGGGCACCATCCACACGTGATTCAACCCGTAGATAAGTTAATAGGGGTTACGGGGAATGAAACGCTGGTCGCCTATTCACTAGGAAACTTTATTTCAGGTCAAACAGGTCTTGAAAAAAGAGTCGGAAGTCTTATTAAGTTTGATATTACTAAGACAGTTGTGGGTGATGAGACAAGTATTGAAATCTCAATTCCGCAATTTATGCCAACGTATAATTATCCAGAATATAAAAACTCCCGCTATAAAATTGTACCGTTGATAGAATCAAGTGAACGTGACTATTTTGAGACAGTTAAAACATTATTAGAAACTTATTCAGATAAAGTTGAAGTTGTAGAGTATTTAAATTATAATCAATAAAAAGTGACTCATTATCGATTAATTTTAGTTGATAATGAGTTTGTTTTAAATTTATAAAGGTGGTGAGTTTATGGCAAAAGGTATGGGGACGACAATCGCTCAAAATAAAAAAGCAAGTCACGATTATTTTATTGAAGAAACATTTGAAGCGGGAATGATGTTGGTTGGAACTGAAATTAAATCTATTCGTGCCGGAAAAGTGAATTTACGTGATTCATTTGTAAGGATAGAACGTAATGAAGCATTTGTACATAATATGCATATCGCACACTATGAACAAGGAAATCAATTCAATCATGAACCCCTTCGTACACGTAAATTATTGTTACATAAACGCCAAATTGCACAATTAATCGGTATTAATAAAGTCGGGGGATATTCACTTATTCCTTTAAAAATTTATATCAAAGATGGTTATGCTAAAATGTTGTTTGGTGTGGCAAAAGGTAAACGTAATTACGATAAGCGCCAAGATTTAAAATCAAAAGATGCGAATCGTCAAATCGAGCGTGCTTTAAAAGAACGTTCTAGAGATTAGTAAAAACTGACTTGCCCTTTTAATAAAGAGCAAGTCAGTTTTTTTTTGTCTGTTGGATAAATCAATAATTTCAAGTAACGGGTACAAATATTAAGGCTAATTTAAGTTAAATTATATATATTTGGTAATAAGTGTGCCAAAGGTAGACAGACTAAAGAAATAGGTGACTGATAGTTTATAAAGATAAGGGAGTAAACAAAAGATGAAAAAATCAAAATTAAAAATATTGGTAGTAGATGATGAGCAACATATTGTTGATTTCATTACGATGGGATTAGAAATGGAAGGGTATGAGGTCATTTGCGCATATGATGGGATAACTGGTATTGAATTAGCGAAGTCTTTGCAACCAGACCTAATTATATTAGATGTGATGTTGCCAGGTTTAAATGGATTTTTAGTATGCGAGAAAATTAAAGAATCACAAGATATCCCAATCATCATGTTAACAGCTAAAGATGAAGTGGACCATAAAGTGACGGGACTTAATTTGGGTGCAAATGATTATATGGTGAAGCCATTTCATTTTAAGGAACTATTAGCTCGAATAAATGTACAACTCCGTACGTTAAATAATAATAATAATAATAATAAAGGGAATACGGAAAAAAAGTTTGGAGACTTTGAGATAAATGACGATAGCCATGAGTTAAAGTATAAAGGAACGTTGTTAACTTTATCGCCAACCGAATATAAGTTGCTGCATTATTTAATAATTAATCACGAATTGGTTATTAGTAAATCAAAGATTTTAGATGATGTCTGGGGACATGATTTTTTTGGTGAAGAAAATGTAGTTGAAGTTTATATTAGATATTTAAGAAATAAGATAGGCGATGTTAATCATGAAGTCATTAAGACGGTTAGAGGAGCGGGATATCGATTGGTGATTTCAAATGTTTAAAACCCGACAATCTATCTTCAAAAGTTTGCAGAGCCAATTACTCATTCGATTTTTATTGTTGATTGTCACGTTGTTGGTGCTACTAGGAATCACCCAATATAATGGGATGAAAAAATATTTATACGCTAGCAAAGTGGACTATTTAGACTCAAGATTTAGAAATATCAATCCTGATGTGATTATTAATAGCACATCAGACGAATTAGTACGAAATAATACATACTATTTTTTAAATCAAATTGCAGATTTAGATATTTGTGCGGTGGTTATTGACCAAAAGGGTGAGCAAGTTGGAATTAAAAATTATTACTCCGGGATAAAAACAAAAACGCGTGATGAGTTAGATAAACTTCCGATGTCGGTTCCGATACTCCCTCTAAAAACGTATCAGGCTATTTTAAGTCATGATGAGATGCCTTCAGGTTATGATGTGATTGAAGATGGAGAAGGTAAAATGCAGATGGTTATTTATAGAAAGCTTGGCTCACTTTCAAACCCATCAGGAATTATTCAGATTAGTACATATATTGAACCGATACAACGGGTGTTAAATCAGCAGTTAAAGGGGCTTGTTATCTATGGGGGATTAGTGATTGTGATCGGTGGAATTTTAACATTTTCACTGATTCAGATGACATTAATTCCATTGAAGAAAATGCAGCTTGTGTTGAGTAAAGTGACGCCTAGTGAGTTGCATTATCGGTTAGATGAAGTAACGCCACAAGTTGAAATTAATGAAGTGTCGCAAAGTGTTAATCAAATGATTGAGCGATTGGAACGGTCCTTTACGAAAGAGAAACAAACGAATGATAAAATGAGAGTGTTTATTTCAGATGTCTCGCATGAGCTAAGAACGCCCTTAACGTCGATACAAGGCTTTGTTGAAGTGTTGCAGATGGGAGCAGCCAAGAATGAAAATCATCTCAATAAAGCTTTAAATAGCATCTTAATAGAGACGCAGCGCCTTTCTAAGTTGGTTAATTACTTGTTATTGTTAACAAAATTAGATAATCAGGTGACCTTAGAAGTTGAAAAAGAGGATGTGAGTGAGATCATTCAAGAGATTTTGCCGCAGCTTGAAATCTTGGTAGGAAATAAAACGTTAAAAATGAATTTGACGCCACACCTAAATAGTCTGATAAATAGAGATCAAATCAAGCAAGTTATTTATAATTTGGTCCAAAATGCCATTCATTACACTGACCCCGATACGGGTATTATCCAAGTTGAAACAAAGCAAGTCAATCGAAATAACCAACCGTATGTCGCGATTAATATTATAGATAATGGGAAAGGCATGAGTCCTGAAAACTTAGAAAAAATATTTGATCGTTTTTATCGGATTGATGAAGATCGCGCTCGACATACAGGTGGATATGGCTTGGGGTTAGCTATTGTTAAATCAATCGTTGAACAG
>JBOFCV010000145.1:0-24270 GCA_051646305.1 Turicibacter sp. | reverse complement strand
GGGTTAGGACTGATGGGGATTTGGATCGCCTTTGCCACTGATGAATGTTTCCGTGGCATCGTCTTTACAATGCGTTGGAAACGCAAAAAGTGGATGAATAAAGACTTCCTATCCACTTAATTCTGCTAATTTCTTCAATAAAATTGAAAATAAACCTTAATCTTTACTTCATTCACCAAATAAAACACTTTCATCGTGAGTATCATTGACATAAATTGTCGAGGTATTTATAATAGAAATAAGGTAACGATTACATATTAAATCGATGAAAAAAAATATGAGGTGTTTAGGGTGGCCAATATTAAGGATGTAGCAAAGCTAGCAAACGTTTCAGTTGCAACAGTTTCACGTGTCATCAATAGTAAGGGATATGTGAATGAACATACAAAAGAATTAGTTATGCAAGCCATTGAAGAATTACATTATGTCCCTAATGAAATAGCACGATCTTTGTATCGTAAATCTTCAAAAATAATTGGGGTTATTATACCAGATCTTTCAAATGAATTTTTTAATGATATGATTTCTGGGATGGAAGAAGTCATTTTACAAAATGGATATAAAACGATGTTATGTACATCAAAAGAGAGTATTGAACGTGAAAAGGAATATTTACAAATATTTGCAACAAATAAAATTGATGGATTAATTATTTGTACGAATTCACCAGATATAGCGTCATATGTTAACTTAGATATTCCGATGGTTGCATTGGATCGTATCATTAGTAAAGATATTCCTTCTGTTACAGCCGATAATTATATGGGTGGAATTCTTGCAGCGAATCGTTTAATTACTGCTGGATGTAAAAATATTGTTCAATTTAGAGGGCCTTCAACTGTCCCTCCAGCAAATGAACGTTGTAATGCTTTTTTAGAAACAATAAACCGTGACACGTCAATTCGTGTTCATACGCTTGAATTAAACTATTCTGAGAATGATTCATTAGATATTTATAAGTTTTTAATTACACACCCTCAAATTGATGGAATTTTTGCTGGAAGTGATATTATTGCCGCACAGTGTATCCGTAATTTAAAAAAACTTGGTCGTACGGTTCCAAATGATGTTCAATTAATTGGATACGATAATATTAGTTTATGTGAATTTACAGATCCTACGATGACAACGATTGCTCAACCTATTTTATCAATGGGGGAAATTGCAGCCGAAACCTTATTTAAATTAATTAATCATGAAGAAATCGAACAGCGTCATATTAGTTTACCTGTTGAACTAATTGAACGTGAGTCAACCAAATAAAAAAAATAAGACCTAAAGCATGTTTACTTTAGGTCTTATTTTTTTATTTAACACGCTATCGTGACCTTTTATAGAACTTATTATGTCTAATTCATGGAAACACGACCTATTGATTTAGCCTTAATCTATGATTGACTAAGTTTTCTTTTAAGACTGATGAATTTATTTAATAAATGCTAACTGTAATTAATTTGAGATAGGAATAACTTATTTTTCCTATTCGAATAGCATCATTTTTTTAAAATAACCTCCTTATTTCAATTCAAATTAGACTTCTTAAAAGGTCTAAAGACAAAAGGATCTAGGCTTTAATAATTATTTCTTTTGTACAGATACCCGCTTTTTTACTCGAAGCTGTAATTTTTAATGTTGTATTTTGTTTTAATTGAAGAACCCATGTCACTTTTTTAGTAACAGGATCATGTCTACTTGTTGTAATACCATCATACCCATAATCCGTATTAATACCACCAAATCCTTCTAAATGACCAATCTCTTGACTACAATCAGAATTAATAAACGTGAGCTGATCACCACTACAACTTACCTTAACAGGGCTATCTAGGTGTAGACTCTTTGCCTCTTCGCAAATATAAGTCGGTAAATATCCTTTATTAGAAATCAGTGCCTCAATTTTATAAATATCTTCCTTTATATGCGTTGCAATTAAATTATCAATCGTTAAGACTGGCAAAATTTTAACATTTCGCAACATAAACCTCGTTGTCTTTTCTACTTCTTCCTTTAAATACTTAGGTGGACAATTTTGAATCGTAAACTTAAAATCAAGCCCTCCAATTTCCACCGTTCCTAATTGAGGATGATTCATAGGTGTCCACGCTTTAAAACCCTGTTGTTCTTCTAAGTTTTCATCTATCCACTTTATTTGTTTCAAGTATTCCTTTGCATAAACCTCTGTTGTCTTATGTAATGGCTCTGGCCAAAGAGGTTTTATGCCTGCACGTTCTTTTAAATTCCATAATTCTACCGTAAATGTTGGAATACCTTGCGTAAAATAACACCAATCATCAAAAGCTCCTGAAGAATAATTAACCGTATCTGTTAAAAAAGCATCAAATATATTCACACACTCATATCCCATTTCTTCAGTTCCAATCTTGCCAACTGCACGATACATTTGCATATCTTTTTTATTCGCACTACTTTCAGGTTTCACTCCAGGTGGATATAAAATAACACCTCCTGTTGTGTGTAAGGTAGAAGCAAATCCAATGTTTTCATGTTCAATCACAAAGTCAGCCACGGCTTTATTTTCTATATTGCTTAAAGGATATTTTCCTGCTCCTGATTGACGTGATTCTGGAAACCAACCAAATGGATAGTTTCTATTAAAATCAAGCCCCCACAATTCATCAGCTAATTGAATAGTTAGACCATCATAATTGATAATAAATCCCTCTGGATATATGTTGAAAAATTCTCCTAGACAATCATCTGGTTGACGCTTTATCATCAAACGGTTATCCTCTTGATCAATTTTCCAAGCACCATATGGTGTAGGAACACGCATTAAACGGATCACACCATCGCCATCCATATCTTCTAAGTGGAGTCCATCTTGTAATTCATGAAACGGATAAGCACGATTTACAGATCTTAGTTTTTGGGGCGTAGTTAAGTAAACATCTGATCCATCTGGAGATATCTTAGGAATAACATAAATCGTAAACTGATCTAATAACGCCGTAACATCTTCATTTTCTTTATAATTTGTTACTAGATAATCAATGGTATGCATGGCAGCCATTGAACCTGTCACTTCTCCTGCATGATGATTTCCATCTATATAAAAAGCGGGTTTAGATTCATAACTTCCTGTTTCTATATTTGTTAACTTCACGGCCCAAACCTGTTTATTTTCTTGCGTTTCACAGATTGAATACAGATTCATTATCTTTGGATAGTTTTTGGCAAGCCTAGTTAATGCATGTGTTAATTCTTCATAAGTGAAATAGTGATCATAGTTAAATGTCGTTTTCATTTTATTTCCCCCTTGGATTAAATCAATCATTTTCTTTATATATAAACACGCTACCTCGTCATTATTTCATGTCGTAAAAATATCTGGTATCATTTTTTTATTTTTTAGCGCATTTAAATTAAGTTAATGCCTCCCTTCATTTAAATGTGCTAGGCCCTATTTATTGTGTTTTATCTCTATTAAACTTTCTATTGATTTAATTCAAACCACACATATGAAGCTTTGATTTTGCTTGTGTTACTTGTCCCCCACTTTAAAAGGGTTCATATCAAATGATTTGATCAAAAATTCTTTTATAACACTTTACTTAAGAACTCAATCGTTCTTGGATGTTTGGGATGCTCAAATACTTCCTCTGGCGTCCCTTGTTCAGTAATGACCCCACCATCCATAAATAAGACTCGGTCGCTAATTTGTTTAGCAAATCCCATCTCATGCGTCACAATGACAATCGTCATCCCATTAACAGCTAAATCTTTTATGACATCTAATACTTCATTGACCATCTCAGGATCTAGTGCACTTGTTGGCTCATCAAATAAAATGACATCGGGTTCCATAGCAAGTGCTCGAACAATCGCAAGTCGCTGTTTTTGCCCACCTGATAGCTTTCTTGGATATTCTAAACTTTTATCTGCTAGTCCCACTTTCGAAAGCAATTCCATTGCTTTTTGATTGGCGTCTTCCTTAGAAACTGATTTTTCTAAAATCGGTGTAATCGTTATATTTTCAAGAACTGTTAAGTGGGGAAACACATTAAAGTGTTGAAAAACCATTCCAATTTTTTGACGATGTTTATCAATCTTCACTTTTTTATCTGTTATATCTACGCCTTCAAAAATAACACGTCCGCTGCAAGGGACTTCTAGTAAATTCAAACATCGCAAAAATGTGCTCTTTCCACTTCCACTTGGTCCAATAATCGAAACCACTTCACCTTTAGATATTTGTTCTGATACATCTTTTAACACGTGAAGTTTCCCATAATTTTTACATAAGTTTTCGACTTTAATCACTGACACTCATTCTCCTTTCCATCACCTTTAATCCTTTTGATAAGCTAAACGTCACCATAAAATAAATGATACCCACGATGACAAGTGGAGCTAATGGTTTAAATGTTGCCGATTTAATCACTTGATAGGACGTCATTAAATCATTTATAAAGAATACGGAAGCAAGTGATGTTTCTTTCACCATCATAATAAACTCATTCCCTAATGCAGGTAAGATATTTTTAATCGCTTGGGGAAAAATAATATGGCTCATCATATGAACATCACTCATTCCTAAACTTTTAGCCGCTTCAGTTTGTCCTTTATCGACGGCTTGAATCCCTGATCGAATAATTTCTGCCACGTAGGCTGAACTATTAATAACCAGTGCAATCATAATACACGTTGTATCCGACAGTTCAAATGGTACGAGTTTTGGTAACCATAACCAGAAAAAGTATAATTGTAGCAATAATGGTGTTCCTCTTATAATTTCTATATACGCTGATGCCATAAATTGAATCACTTTATATCTTGATAATTTAATCATTGCAATCAGACTACCAAAGAGGGTCCCGAGCAAAACGGTAATGAACGCAAGATACAACGTACCTAGTAAGCCTTGAATAAAGACATGTCCATAATTTTGTAAAATTAAAATAATATCCTCTATCATTGTGATCCCCCTAATTAAGTCCTAAGCTTTGGGCATAGTCTGTGTATTCTGTTTCCCACTTTATATATAAACCCTCTTTCACCACTTCTTCAATGATGTTATTGATGACCTCTAATAACTCAACTTCACCTTTTGGAATCCCCACCATTGTCCCATCACTTTCTAATACATCAAATGTGACCGTACTCATCACAAGATCCTCATTAGCCTTAGCATACTGTTCTCCTGTTGTACATGAAGTAGCTAAAGCATCTGATTTTTTATTTTGCACTCTTAATACCCCGTCACCTAAACTTGCAATCGTATTAATTGTTGCATCAGTGATTTGGTTTTCTGAATAGGATTCTTGAAGCGATGCACTTTGCGCTGCGATATTCTTTCCAAAGAAGTCACTTAGTGTTTTATAATTTTCAACGTCTGATTTTCTGACAAGTAAACCATGGCAAGATGTTTGTCCATCCTCACTCATGTTGTATGTCTTACTAAACTCCATTGCCTCTGCTCGTTCTGGCTTATACCCAAGTCCTGAAATGGCGATATCAACCTTCCCCTCAGAAATAGCACTTAAAACAGCACTAAAATCCATAATACGTAGCTCAAGTTCTACACCTAATTGGTTGGCAATGTAAGTTCCTAATTCAATATCTGCTCCCACATATTTATCAGATCCTGATTTTGTTGGATCAATAAATTCATAAGGTGCATAATCTGGACTTGTTGCCATCACAATTTTCCCTTTTTCTTTTATTTGCTCTAATGTATTTAATTCTGAATCTATATCATTTGAACACCCAACCATTAATAATAATAAACTACACATTGTGATAATTTTTAACTGTTTATTCATACGCTCAACTCCCTTAGTTTATCAATTTGCTATCCTTCATCCTTTGATGAAGCATTAAGTATCTCTTTTAACTATTACATATATCTTATCAACTTAATCCATAACTATATCGTTGCTATTTCTTTACTTCTATTAAAATCTATGATACCCATTCTTATCTTTAGGGCCCTTTAAAGATAAAAAAAAATCGCCTCTAGAAAATAATTTCTAGAGACGATTTTTGGTCGCGGTACCACTCCAGTTATCCATATATTAAATATGAATCACTCTAACCTTTAACGCAAGGCATACGGCCTGTTATACTCATGTTCCAACAGGCACTCTCAAGTGCGGTTCAGTTTAAAAGATACTTGTAGGCTTCCACCAATCCCTACTCGCTAGAAGTTCTTTTACACTTACTCTCTTGATCATCGATTTCAATATTAATACATAAATTACACTATATTCCATATAAAGTCAACTGCAAAAAAATATATATATTTGAATTTTATCCATTTTAACGCTTACATTTTTGATTTAAACAATGATATTAACTTATTTTCAACTAATGGTATCTAAAAATAGTTTTCTCTTATTACATTTAGACAATTAAAAAAAACTCCACTTATCGTGAATTTACACGTTAAGTGGAGTTGAAATTTTATCAAATTAGCGAATTGCTTGCTCAGTTTCAACATCGAAGAAATGACATTTGTTCATGTCTAAAGCAACTTCTAATTTAGCTCCCATTTTAATGTCAGAACGAGCATTAACTTTGGCAACTAATTGTTGACCTGCTAAAGTTGTATAAAGGATTGACTCATGTCCTAATAACTCAGCAACTTCAATTTCAGCGATGAATTTAGCTTCTGCATAAGTATCAGCAACGATTGGCTCATCATGGATATCTTCAGGACGGATACCGAAGACAACATCTTTATTGTCATAACCTTTTTGTTTTAACATATTATATTTCGCTTCTGGGATACGGAATTTATTTCCGTCAGCGATGAAGTATCCATTTTCAACTTTACCATTTACGAAGTTCATTGCAGGAGATCCGATGAATCCTCCAACGAAGATAGTAGCTGGATTGTCATAGATTTCTTTTGGAGAACCAATTTGTTGGATAACTCCGTCTTTCATAACAACAATACGAGAAGCCATTGTCATCGCTTCTGTTTGGTCATGCGTTACGTAGATAGTTGTTGTATTTAAACGTTCATGTAATTTGATGATTTCAGAACGCATCGCAACACGTAATTTAGCATCTAAGTTTGATAATGGCTCATCCATTAAGAATACTTTTGCATCACGAACGATCGCACGTCCTAAAGCAACACGTTGACGTTGTCCCCCTGATAATGCTTTTGGTTTACGATCTAAATATTGGTCTAATCCTAAGATACGAGCGGCATCTTGTACGCGACGATCGATTTCATCTTTAGGAATTTTACGTAATTTTAATCCAAATGCCATGTTATCATAAACATTCATATGTGGGTATAATGCGTAAGATTGGAATACCATCGCGATGTCGCGGTCTTTTGGTGCTACGTCATTCATTAATACGTTATCAATGTAGAATTCACCTTTTGAAATTTCTTCTAAACCAGCGATCATACGTAATGTTGTTGATTTCCCACACCCTGATGGTCCAACGAATACGATAAATTCTTTATCTGCGATATCAAGATTGAAATCTGTTACCGATGGAACCGGATTGTTCTCATAAATTTTGTAAATATTTTTTAATTTTAACTCAGCCATTTTTATTTCCTCCCTTTTCTCTATAGGTAGATTATAGAATGAAAACGGTTTTCATACAATGTTCAAGTTGCACAATAATACGTGAAGCGGATTGTGCAACTTGCTAAAAACGGTTACATGTACATATATAGTTAATGTTTTTGTTGCTCCATACTTTTAATCATCACATAAGCAATCATCGCATGTCTAAACTCTTTTATATTTAATTCTGTCAACAACATAAATCGCTCTAATTTATTCATAAATGTATTACGATGCATATAAAGCTCTTTTGCTGCCATAGAAGAGTTAAAATTATGTTCAATGTAACTTTTAGCCACTTCAATCAGATCATGGTCTAACGCTAAAAACTTATGCCTTACTGTTTCATACCCCTCAAACTGATTCATCTGATGAATTAAATATTGTAAGACCATATCATTTGAATTCATGAGTAAGACTGATGGATCCCTAAACATTTTATAAATATGATAGTCTCGTAAAAACCCATCCGATAACTTATCATTAATCTCATAATCCATACTCAAATAGAAATTAATATTTTGATAAAAATCTTGTTGCATAGCTTCTGCCATTTCTTCAAAACTATACTCATCACTCATTGTAAAATCCAAAATAACCCCATAATTTCTTTCTATAAATAAAACAATACTTTGATCATTTAATTCTTTCATTAAATTTTCAAAATCAGCTTTCGTATCTGAATCAAACTGATGCGTAAAGAAAACAAATCGCACTTGCCTTTGTTTTTTGATCACTTTATTTAACAATTCATATTTCCCATGTAATAATATTTCACTCCAAAACAAGCGAGTTTGTTGATCAAAATTAACTGCCGATATCTCATTAAAAACAATAGACAACAATTTCTTTTCTGCACTCGTTATACTCTTCTTTATTCCAATCAAATGATTTTTTTCATCTTTAAACCAATAATAATCATTTGGATGATCAGGTATAATATCAATCACACATTGATCTTGATAAAGTTGTTTTAATTGCAAAAGCATAAACCATCAACCCCTTCTCCTCATATTATGTATTAAGTATATCATTTTTTTATTTCTGACAAAATATTTGTTTATGTTTGAAGATAACTAGGTGACTATACTTGACGCGAAAGGAGATGAATTAACTTGTATCAATCCATAACCCCTGAACAATTGTCACAGTTGATGGGAAGTCATCCAATAATTATTGATGTACGTGACCCTTATCAATACAAAGCATCCCATATTCCAACAGCCATAAATATTCCGTATCAAATGCTTATCATGTATCCTGAACGCTATTTAACGAAAGAGGATACTTATTTTCTCGTTTGTCAAAATGGATCAACCAGTCAAAGAGCTTGCCAAATGCTTTCTATGTCTGGGTATAAAACGGTTAGTATTGCAGGTGGCCAATCTATGTGGCGGTTTCGTAGGTTCTAGGCTTTAAAAAGAGATGGATATTATAATTTCGCTTGTTTGATAGCTCTAGATTTGATTTCATCCCTTTTAACAACTATGTCTTTTCACCCTGGATATTTTATTGAATACTTGATTCGGTGGTAAAGCTAAGTAAAGGGATGTCCTAAGTTCATACAATCTAAAAGGGCGAATATAAGATAAAATCTCTTATATTCGCCCTTTTAATTAACTGTTACAATTTTTTTTGTCCATGACAGCTAGAAAGCGATCTGGGATGGGGGTTGTAAAGTCATGTCTCACTCCCGTAATCGGATGAATGAATGAAAGTTCATAACTATGTAACAGGTGCCCCTGTGGTAAATGAATTGCGTCTTCATCATACAACGTATCGCCAATCAACGGACACCCTAAATGAGTTAAATGCACACGAATTTGATGAGTTCTTCCTGTCTCTAATTCACAATTAACCAAACACATCTCGTCATACTGGTGCATCACTTCATAATGTGTTTTTGCCAGATCACCATCAGCTCGAACGCATCGTTTGACAGCACCCTCACGCTCTCGAGCAATCGGTGCATCTATCACACCGTGTGTTGGAACCAAGGTCCCTTTTACCAATGCTACATACTTACGTTTTATTGCCTTAACATCTTGCGTTAACAAATGATGAATATGACGAAACTTCGCAATGACTAAAAGACCTGATGTATCACGATCCAAACGATTCACAAAGTGAACTGTTGAGGCTATGTCATGTGCTTCGTAATATGCAATGATTGCATTTGCAAGTGTTTGATGCGGATGTCGCATCGAAGGAATAGATGGTAGTTGCGGGGGTTTATTAATCACCAGTAAGAAGTCATCCTCAAAAACAATATCTAACTTCATGTCAAACGGTGTTAAACCCTCACTTTTCACTTCATCTGGAAAAACAACGGTTAAGATATCTCCTGCTTGTAAGATATACCGAACCGTTTGGTGAATCCCATTAATGAGCAAATCGCCTCCGCGATGTTTCGTCGCACTTAACGCTTTTTTAGATATCTCTTGTTTTTTTAAAAATTCTCTTAACGTCTTCCCGTGATAAGACGCCTCTATTTCATACGTTAATTGTAAACTCATGATGGATCTTCCTTTTTTATAAGAAGTGATCTTTGACACGTCCCCAAAATAACATATCGTCTCGTTTCATGAAGTGAACATATAGATCCGATAACGTAACTTCTATTTTTTTGATGACACCAAATGTTTCATATAAATGGTCACGTGTCACTGTGATCCCTTCAAAATTTTCTGATTCTAGCGTTATTTTATGATTAGCTGGAATAATTAAAGGAGAACCTATTGTTCGGTAAACATTATTATTAATCGATCCAATTTCAGTCATCTGAAACGCTTGTAAGGTTGGATAGACGATTGCCCCACCTAATGATTTATTATACGCAGTACTTCCTGTGGGCGTAGAAATACACACCCCTGTTCCTCTAAATGATTCGAAAAAGAGATCATCGATAGTGACATTTAAATGTTGTGTACGGAATGCATTCAAAATCGTCATTTCGTTAAAAGCTAATCGTTGTTTGGGGCCACTTTCTTCATGGATGGTCACAGAAAGTAGTGGATACGAGGCGCGTTTAGAGTCAACTTGTTGCAAATAGTCTAATAATTCATCTAATTCATCTGGCAACCAATCGGTATAGTATCCTAAATGTCCCGTATGAATCCCTACAAATCTAATCTGACTTAGTTTATGTTGATAATGATGAACAGCCTTGAGCACCGTTCCATCACCACCGATTGTACACACGATATCTGGATTTTCATCATTAATGATTAAATTTAGTTCATTTATTTTACTTCGCAAATCTTGGGCAACTTGCAAAGAGTGTGGTGCCTGATTTGCAAAGATAGCTAGTTTCATTTTATTCATCCTCGTATTGTTTCAGTAGATAATCTTCGTTCATTTCGATAAAACTTACAGGTGTATCTATGGTACGATAATCATCATTTTGACGCTTATCAAATGTTTTTTGAGCCTCTGCAATTTCATCACGAATTTCTGACATTTGACGGTCAAGTAAAGCTGCTGCTTCTGCTGATTGTTTTAGTCGACCAATAATATTTTCTGGTATTTGACCCTCGTATTTATAATTTAGCGTATGTTCAATGCTTGCCCAAAAGTTCATGGCAAGTGTTCTTATTTGAAATTCTACCATCACTTTTTTCATGCCATCAATGGTCTCTAAGTGGTAATAAGCATGGACATGATATGAACGATACCCACTATCACGTTGATGAATGATATAATCTCGTGTCTCAAATATTTCTAAATCTTGACGTTTTTTTAATAGTTCAACCACAACATAGATATCTTCGATAAACTGACAATTTATACGAATCCCTGCAATATCATACACCTGTTCAATTTCATTGATTGATAACCCCATTTTTTTTAACTTATCCAGTGTACTTGAAATGGTTTTAATTCGCCCATCTACAAACTCTATAGGTGAATGAAGTCCTTTTGTTTTGTATTGTTGTCTGATTCCCCTTAAGTTGATTTTCAATTCTTGCAAAGCAAGTTCATATGGTTCAAAAAAGCTTAACCAATTCACATTTCCACCTCACCTATTTATTCCTTTGCTCTCTGTCATAGATTATTTTTTATGATGTGTATTTGTTTTTACAAATTTTATCATCTTAAGTTGATTATAACATGATTATGGTCCATAATTAAAGATGAGGTGAATTTAATGTCAACAAATCTTGAAGTTGAATTTAAAAATATGTTAACAGAAGCAGAGTATTTAAATCTACTTAATACCTTTCACATTACAGAAGAAAATATCTGGACCCAAAAGAATATTTATTTCGATACCAAAGATTCTTTATTAAAACAAAAAGATGCTGCCTTACGTATTCGTGTGAAAGGTGCTAACTATGAATTAACATTAAAAACTAAACAAGAAATTGGATTACTTGAAACCAATCAAAAAATCACAAAAGAGACGTGTCACCAACTGATTACACACCGAATTTTCCCGGAAGGAATTGTGGCTAATACACTTGTTGACCTTGGTTTAAATCCAAGTAAACTACGTATTACAACAGATTTAACAACAAAACGTGCAGAAGTTAATTATAAAAATGGATTACTGGTATTTGATAAAAGTTTTTATCATGATATCATTGATTTCGAGTTAGAATATGAAGTGGAAAATTACGAAGAAGGATTAAACAATTTCAATCAATTCTTAAAAAACAATCAAATTCCTCCTCGTCAAGCAGAAAATAAAATTAAACGCGCGCTACGTGCGCAAGCAAATGCTTCTGTTCCATTTATATAAGAGCTATCTTTCCTATTCTTAGATTAGTTAAACTATATTATACGTTAGTTTATACTAATTTATGTCCTTGGTTATTTCATTAAAACTATAAAAAATGATCTATTTTAAGATTGCATGGTGCAAGTGAATATAATAAGAAAAGTCAACGTTTATGACAGACGTTGACTTTTCTTATTACTTCATCATATTTAGTTTAGTCGCTAATAACTCATCTGCTACTAACACTTCTTCTAGTCTACTATACAATCTTGGAATTTTTACATATTCATAATATGTGCCCACCTGGTTGATAATCATAAATGTTTCTAACAACGCTAAATACGCTTTGACTTCTTCATAGATTTTTTTTATGTTTTCTCTATTTATCTTAAACTGATACTTAAACTTAAGTTGATCAACGACGTCTTTTAATGTAAACACATCATGTAACTTGTATTTCATCACAACGCCTAGTAACACATAGGATTGCCAGATAAATAAAGGTTTTGTCATCCCATAATTATTATCAATGGGCCAACCAATTTCAGCCGGAGCAAGAGATAAGGGAATACGTTGTGAATAACATAACTGTCTAAGTGATTTATCATATTTCACATAGACAAATGATTTAGACTTTCTAAATCTACTTTTAATTTTTAACCATTCTTCTTTCTTCACACCTACCATGCGTTCATGATGTTTTAAAAGGATGTCAAAGTTAATTTCACTTAATTGAAACACCAAGCAATTTGTTAGGACTTCTTTTTGAGTTAACCAAATTTGATTTTGAAAGAACGTTATTTTTTCTGATACAATGTCTAGGTGAATCATCTGACTTTGTTTATGCTTTAACATATTAGGACTTAACACCTGCGTTATCTCTCGTTGCTTTATATCGGAAATAAAAATCCAAATAATTTTAATGCCTAATGATTTATAATCATGACTTCGTTGTAGATACAAATCATCACTTATTTGACTTTTTTGAATTTCAAACACATACTTTTCTTTCTTATAATTAAAACTAATATCAGCAATCCGATTAATTTTTTGCATCACCTCCTCCTGTTCAATGTGATCAGCGCCTAATTTTTCAAGCCATTCACATAATAGTTGCTTGGCTTGATAATGTTCAAAGCTCTCGTTTTCACCCCCTTCATAACAACACTTTACCTTATGTGCAAAATGCGATACTCTTTTATCACCTACTTTTAAAATTAAATCAGTTTTACAATAAGGACAACTATATTTATTTTTTTGTTTGACTAACTCTAAAATATCATCCTTTTTATAGTTTAATAAATGAATCAACTGATCTGCTACATTAGCCTTTAACATTTTTATCACCCATTATAACTTACGCCAAAGTAGTCTATTTCCTTTTTTTTATCATAATAAATTTATTATTTTATGTTGAAACGAGCGGATAAAAAAACAGATGCCCTGTAACATATGGCATCTGTTTTTTTAACACAATTTATTTGACTTATTTAGTCACCTTTTCCGTTATACTGAATGATGTAATTTTCTTCATGTCCTTCAACATTTGACCATAATAAGTAAGAATTAGGAATTCCCTCCGTTTGCCAGGCTAAGATAACTAAAACATCATCCTGGTTCATATTTTCGGCTATTATCGTTTTATTTTCATCTTTATACATTTCGATATACTGCATGACATCATAATCGAGCGCTTCTAATTTTTCTAGGTCAATTGTATTTGATATAACTTGACTAAGTGGTGAATTAGGTTGGAGAATAAGAACCACATTCGGATCCTCTACTATTTTCCTTACTTGATAATTTTTAGATGATATCTCAACCTTATTAAGTGCAGCCTGAATATTTTCATCTTCTGATTGCGATTTATCATAGTTCATTTCACGAATGGTTGGAGACTTGTATTCAACACTTGAAGCAATTTCTTCCGGTGATTGACACCCCACTAAAAGACATAACACCCATGCAATAGTAAAAAACCTTTTCATAACTAACACCTCTTATTTAAATAAAATTCAAATCTTTTAATATACTTTCTAATTCATCTACCATGTTATTTAGAATTTTCAAGACAGCTTTTGAATCTGTTCCAACGGCTACCAATAAACTTTCAATATCTTCTTTATAACCACATGGATAAATCCCACAGTCCTTTTCAACAATAGCTAACAAACGTTTTTCGCCTGGATGTGGCATCTCATTCAATGCAAAAATAATATCAAAATAACTTGCTAAAAATGCCGTTACTCGATGATTCACACTATTCCAATCTCGTCGAATAATAGCTTTCTCAATTTGATGATAGTACGACGAATTGCAAGAACGTAAAATAGGCTGATTCTTCTTGATAATATTCTTTTTTAAGGATTGAGGATATTGACCCCGATACAACTTTGCCATCACTTCAAATTCGCCCTCACGATCAAAAACAACTGATGCATTTGTAACGTTATGTAAGAAACAAGTCGTATATCCCGTATTGGCTTGATGCTGATCCATCACAGATTTTACCCCTGAAACAATTTCCTTATAGTCAAATAAGCAAACGTCAATTTCAATAGGATAATCTCTTAAACTAAATTCATCACCCGTTCCGAAAAATTGATTGTCAATTTCCATAATATCTGAATATTTTTGTGCAATACGTCTTCTAGTTTCCACCGAAATAGGTGCCGTTAAAAATAAATCAAGATCAACATCAGAATGCTCGTCGCATCGATTAGCTGCACGCGAACCTGCAAGTGTAATCGCCAAAACCTCTGGAAGCATCGAATAATCTTTAATAATTTCTTCTACAATCTCATTTAATGTTAACATTTTATTCCCCCCATTAGTATTTTTATCTTAATCTTCCACCCAATCAACTTAACAATATGTGTTTGATATCCCCCCTAATGACTCTCTTATGGACTTATTTTAACAGCCATTCAGATTTAAATGTCATTAATACAATAAGGTTATGTATTACTTTTATACATAACCTTACGATGACATTATTTACTTGCCTTTATTAATTAGACTTCAATTGTTTTAAGAATCTTCGCTGGGTTTCCACCTACGACAACATTATCTGGCACATCTTTAGTTACAACAGCTCCTGAGGCAATGACAACGTTATGTCCAATATTTACACCTGGGTTAATCACAACACGTCCACCAATCCAGCAGTTATCTCCAATCGTAATCGGTTTACCATATTCAGCACCACTGTTACGCTCTATTGGATTTAAAGGGTGCGTTGCTGTGTAAATATGAACACCTGGTCCCATCATACAATTAGCTCCAATATGAACTTCACACACATCTAAAACAACTAAATCAAAGTTTGCAAAGAAGTTTTCTCCTACATATATATTGTAACCATAATCACATTTAAAACTAGGTTCTAAATAAATATTTTCTCCTGTTTTACCAAATAACTGCTTAATAATTGACGTACGCCCATCAAAATCTTCTACTTGGGCATCATTAAATTGACGCATTAAGTGTCTTGCCTTTAAACGGTCACGCACTAACTCCTCATCCATTGCTAAATATAATTCTCCTGCTATCATTTTTTCTTTTTCTGTTCTCATTTCTTTTCAATCCTTTCTATTTCTCATTAAACTTACTTCATAAAATGGGACCCCTCAATGTGATAAGGTTTTTCTTTTGTCCTATATTTTTATTATATCATGCGGCTTCGAAACGTTTCAATTTTTCTGATGGGATACCGTTTACTGATTTAATTAGTGCTTAACTTTTGATTTTTTGTTCGATTTAAAATAAATCTACTCACTTAAATTTACAACAAATGGGTTCTGTTTTTTATTCTTTTCGTCCCTTGTTAGCACAGTTTAGAATATTTTTCATAAAAAAAGAGAGTTTCTTATGTCTTCCCATAAGAACTCTCTTTTTTTATTAGCTATTATCCGCGGTATGATTCAATAAAATTGTCACTTAACGCTCTTTCTAAAGCTGTAATATAAGAACAGCTACATTCATCACAGTTTGCACATGAAATAACATTACGATATTCACGTGGTAAGAAACTACGAATTTCTTCGTCATTGTATCCAACCTGTAAACGATATTTATCAACAATAATCGGGCGTCTTAAGACACTTGGATTTTCTACAATAAAATCTAATAATTGATTCATAGACATATCATCAATCTCTAAGTTTGTATCTTTAAATACTTTTGAACGCGTTGAAACAATATCTTCAAATCCATTATCTGTTTTTTCTAATATATTTTTTATATCTTCGCGGGTAATTTTTGTAACGAGAAGATTTTTTTCTACATATTTAATGCTATATTGTTCTAACCATTTTTTTGCTTTACGGCATGAAGAACAACTTGGTGTTGTATAAATTTCAACCATTAATTCCACCTCCATGATCTATAAGCCGCCGTAAATTTAATTTTATTTCAAAATTTATATTGCGGCTAAAGGATATCTATGTATCAAAGTATTTAATGTATGACGATTGTATCTAAAAACTTAAAAACATTTCGTTTTCTAAATAGAATGTTAACTACTCTATTTTACAACACTTACTGGTTACTTTCAACCGTCACTCTTAACTTATCACTGATTTTTGATTGATAGATTAATCAACTTTTACTTATTATCCTTCATTTTACTTACAGAATTTATAATAATTTACTGTCTCATCTAGTTTAAAGAACAAAGATTTATAGGAAGTCAATTTATTAATTAGTCTTTTTCATCAAAATTATTTTTATGGTAATTAAAAACTACTAAGACGCGTGGCCTTAGTAGTTTCATCAGATATTGTTTAGATTATCGTTCACTTTTCCAAGTGGCAATCTCTTCTTGTGTTCCCAAAACAAAATGTCCTGGTGTTACTTCAGTCCATGTTCCTGCATCGTAATCAACTAATGATTTATCGTATTGAATACGTGTACGGCTACGTTCGTAGTTTGGATCCGGAAGTGGAATCGCTGATAATAATGAGCGTGTGTATGGATGAATGGCTGCATTATAAATGTCATCTGCTGAACCAAGTTCTACGATACGACCTAAATGCATAACACCAATACGATCTGAGATATATTTAACCATTGATAAGTCATGCGCAATAAATAAGTACGTTAACCCAAATTCTTTTTTCAATAAATTCATTAAGTTAACAACCTGTGCTTGAATAGATACATCCAATGCTGAAATAGGTTCATCGGCAATAATGAATTCAGGATTTGTGATTAATGCACGTGCGATACCGATACGTTGACGTTGTCCACCTGAGAACTCATGAGGATAGCGTCCGGCATGGTCACGATTTAATCCAACTGAATCTAAGATTTTATAAACCATTTCTTCACGTTCTTTTTTATCTTTTGCTAGTTTATGAATATCAATTCCCTCGACAATGATGTCAATCACTCGCATACGAGGATTTAGACATGCCATTGGATCTTGGAATATCATTTGAATTTTTTGGCATACTTCATCTTTATCAGCTTTCGATAATTTACCTGCGATATTTTTACCTTTGAAGATAACTTCTCCAGCTGTTGGTTTATATAAGCGAATAATACTTCGTCCTGTTGTTGATTTACCTGATCCAGATTCACCTACAAGTCCGAATGTTTCACCTTTAAATATTTTAAATGAAATATCATCGACTGCTTTAACCGTCGCATGACGTCCTAATTTGAAATGTTGTTTTAAGTTTTTTACCTCTAATAAGACTTCACGTTCATTACTCATGGTCATACCCTCCTTTTGCTCGAAGACGTTTGACTGCTGTTGGTACTTCTACTTTTGGTGCAAGTTCATGAAGTAACCAAGTCGCCGCATAATGTGTATCACTTACTTTAAACATTGGAGGTTGTTCCTCTAAATCAATTTGCAATGTGTATTCACTACGAAGGGCAAATGCATCACCAACCGGAGGATTTAATAAGTTAGGCGGTGTTCCAGGAATTGCATATAATAATTCCTCTGCTGTATCTAAATCAGGCATTGAAGCTAACAATCCCCAAGTATATGGATGGCATGGATTATAATATATTTCATCACTCGTTCCAATTTCACAAACACGACCCGCATACATAACTGCAACACGGTCAGCTACATTTGCAACAACTCCTAAATCATGAGTAATAAAGATAACAGCTACATTTGTTTTAGCTTGTAATTCTTTAATTAATTCAAGAATTTGAGCTTGAATCGTTACGTCGAGCGCTGTTGTTGGCTCATCACAAATTAAAACACGTGGATTACACGCAAGTGCAATCGCAATAACGATACGTTGACGCATCCCACCAGAAAACTGGTGAGGATACTGTTTCATACGTTTATCCGGACGATCGATTCCAACTAAATCAATTAATTCCATCGCTTTTATTTTTGCTTCAGCTTTTGATAATTTTTGATGCTTGATAATCGGTTCCATGATTTGACGTCCGATTGTCATGGTTGGATTTAATGAAGTCATTGGATCCTGGAATACCATGGCAATTTCTTTACCACGCATTTGGTGATATCTTTTTTCTGGAATTTGAACTAAGTCGACTTCAGTTCCAGATTCTTCTGTATATATAATAGAACCATCTGTAATTTTACCATTTTCAGATAATATTCCCATAATTGCTTTTGATGCTACTGATTTCCCTGATCCTGATTCTCCAACAATCGCTAAAGTTTCACCTTCATGTAACGTAAAACTTACACCACGAACCGCTGAAACTGGACCTGCGAATGTATCAAATGCGATATTAAGATTTTGTACATCTAATATTTTTTTCATAATTCCTCACCGTCCCCTTCTTATTTACCGCGTAAACGTGGATCTAGCGCATCGCGAAGACCATTTGCTAATAAGTTAATAGCTAACATTAAATAAATCATAAAGAATGATGGAATAATCATTAAATAAGGATATGATTGCATCATTTTGTTACCACTGCTTAATAATACCCCTAAAGATGACATCGGAATTGGTAATCCTAATCCGATGAATGATAACATTGCCTCAGTTGCGATTGCACCAGGAATTGAGAATGTTGCCATAACAACTAATTGACCAATAATATTTGGGAATAAATGTTTAAACATTAATCGCGTATTACTAGCTCCAAGTGTAATAGATGCCATAACGAATTCTTGATCTTTTAATTTTAAATACTGTGCACGAACAACACGTGCAACTCCAATCCATCCTGTGATACTTAAAGCAATAACTAACATGATGAATGAGCCTTGCGTTGGTGATAAATCATAATGAATTATTTTTTCAATCCATTCGACAAACGGCTCTTTAATGGTTAAGAATAAAATAACTATAACTGTCGTTGGAATACTTCCAAGTACTTCTGTAAAACGCATCATTAAGTTATCAATCCATGTTCCACCGTAGTATCCGGCAATCGAACCGTAAAGAATACCCACTGTAAAGTCAATAATTAATGAGATAATACCGATTAATAGCGATACTTGAATCCCTGACCATAGACGTGTCCATAAATCAAATCCAAGTTCATCCGTTCCAAAATAGAAATATAAATGTTCAATATTATTACGAACGTATAAATTCACATCAACGGTTAACATTTGGATCCCATAAGCATCCGTTTGCGTGTTCATAAATTCAAATGATTCTAAGTTTTTATATGATGAATACTCTGACATTAATTCAGAAACAGGTAATGTTTCTGTTGTGCTTGTTCCATTTAATTTAATGGTAACTTCTTTTGTTGCGCCTTCACCCGACCAAGATTCAATCGTATAGTCATAAGGGTGATACTTCACACCTACAGCTTCAACAAATTCTGCTTTGGTTAATGGTGAGTTAAGTTTTTTGATGTCCTCAGGTAATCTCTCACCCACGAACAACTCTTGAGTTGTCATCGTTTTTTTCATTGACCCATCAGCAATCCCAATTTTTTCCAATCCTGGGATGCGAGGAGGCAAGTAATTTAAACGACCTTTTGCAATCGCTAAACCTGTATCTGGTTCTACTAAATTTGGTGTTTGATCGTAACGAACATATGATCCATCTGCATGTTTTGGTCCAATAAATGGTAGTAATAATGAACATGCGATTAATAAGGCAATAGCGTATAACGAAATAATAGAAGGTTTATTTTGCTTTAAACGGCGGAAAGCATCTTGCCAGAAATTTAAACTTTCGGTCTTAATTTCTTCTCCGTCTTTAAAGTCAACAACCGTACGTTCAAATTGTTTTTTATCATACTTTTTCGACATTATTTCCCACCTCCTGCTAAACGAATACGCGGATCAATGACACCGTATAATAAGTCGATAATTAAAATAATAACAACATAGATTGCACTATAGAAGAATGCAATTCCAAGTGTTAAGAAATAGTCATTTGTATTAACCGCATTTAACATTAATTGGCTTAACCCAGGAATTCCAAAGAATTGTTCAATAACTAAACTTCCGGTCATAATCCCTATAATCATCGGTCCAATAACTGTAATAACTGGAATTAATGCATTACGAAATGCATGTTTAAAGATAACTTGTGTTTTAGTTAACCCTTTGGCGCGGGCTAATAAAATATAATCTGTGTTTAATACTTCAATTAATTCACTACGCATATAACGCATTAATGAAGCAACGACTGGCACTCCTAATGAGATAGAAGGTAAAATTAATGATTTAAACTCATCTAAGAATGAAATACCACGCATTTCATCTTGTGGTTGATATAGATAAGGAAGTAATCCCCATTCTCCTGATACATAATGTTGTAAAAATGATGCTAATACAAACGATGGAATTGAGACTCCAAGAACAGATATAATGGTGATTAAATGGTCCGCCCATGTGTTTCGATTTACCGCTGCTATGGCTCCTAATACGATCCCTGCTGTTACCCCGACAATCAAGGCAATAGCTCCCGGTTTGATTGTATATGGTAAACGAGAAACAATTAACTCACTAACTTCTTGATTTTGAAGTTTTAATGAAACCCCGAAATCACCTTGTACAACACCGAACATATAACGCCCATACTGTACAGGAATTGGATCATTTAATCCATATTTATTTTCTAATATTGTTTTTTGCGCTTCAGTTAATTTAGGATTTTCAAATGGCCCCCCTGGCATTAACTGTAGAAGTAAGAAGTTGATGGTAAGCACTAAAAACAGTGTAACGATTATGTAACCAATACGCTTTAAAATGTATTTTAACATGGTCTAACCTCTCCTCTCTCTATGAGTACACATTAATTTTTTACTTTACATTGCATACCCTTTTGACATTGCTGATAAGTTCTGTGCTGAATTTTTGAGTAATGATTAAAAAATAGATTTAAAAAAACTTCTCATCCTTCTATTTTTAAATCTATTTTTTATTCTAGATCTACTCTAGCAATGTTTATCACTTAATTTTTAATAAAAGCATAAGACCTAAGCCTTATGCCTTTATTTAACTTCAAGAAGTTTGAACGATTATTCTGTAATGTCAACCCATTTAAAGAAGTAATCTGGACCTACTGCTTGTGCATACATGTTGATAATTTTTGGATCACGTAATCCCACTGTTCCTGATTGATATAAAGGAATTAACGCTTGATCAGTTCCTACTAATAATTCTTCAGCTTTAACTAGTGCTTCCCAACGTGCTTCAGGATCTGCTGTTAAACTTCCAACTTTACTTTCAGTTATTAATTTATCATACTCAGGATTTGAGTAAGCTAATTTATTTTGACCGTTTCCAGTTGTGAACATATCTAAGAATGTCATTGGATCCGCGTAGTCAGGACCCCATCCAGACCATACTAAATGGTAATCTCCACTTGCAGAACGAGCTAATTTTTCAGCGAATGGTAATACAGTTAATGTAATACTTAAATCTGAATCACCTAAGTTAGTTTCTAAGTCATTTTTAATGGCTGCTCCAATTTTACCGGCTGTATCACCAGAGAAAATTAAGATTTCTAAGTTAACTTTACCACTAATTCCTTCATCTTCACGAGCCTGTGCCCATAATTTAGCTGCTTCTTCAGGATTGTAGCTATTGAATCCGTCTGCTCCATTTCCAGAAGCACGGAAGTCGATTCCTTCATATTTAGTACCTTCTGGTCCAAATACGAAGTTTTTAGGTACCATGTAATCTGCTGGCATTGATCCATTTGCGTAAATATCATCTGTGATAAATGCTTTATTAATTGACATATTAATTGCTTTACGCGCATTTACGTTCATTAATAATTGTTTCTCAGGTGTAATTGTCCCTTTACCATTATTAACTTCTAAGTAATAAGTAGACTCTCCACCACGTGCAATTGCATCTGGACGAGAACCATATTTAGAAACATTTTCACCTGCTAATCCAGTTGATTGTGTTGAACCTTCTAAATATAAACCAACTGCTGTATTATTATCGACACCTTCAACAACACGGTAATCAATTCCATCTAATGCTACATTTGCAGCGTCCCAATAACCTGCATTTTTTTCAAAGTAATGACGTTCTGAAATCTTCCATTCTTTAAATACGAATGGTCCATTATATAAGAAACTATTTGTATTCGTTCCGAATTTATCTTCAGTTACTTCATTTACGAATGCTTCGTTAACTGGGTAGAATGATGGGAATGCCATTAATGATAAGAAGTAAGCTGTTGGAACTTCTAATTCAACTTGTAATGTGTAATCATCAACTGCTGTTACACCTAACTCGCTGATTAATTGATCCATTCCGGCTTGAGCTGCTTCAACTGTTGCAAATCCTAATTCAGTTGTAAGTGCTGTTTCTAATGAAGCAATACTTGCTTCTAAACCTTCTTTATTTGCATCAAATTGTTGTTGAGCTGTTCCAGTGTCACCATCTTTAAAGTCTTCAACTTTTAAGTTAGCTAACGCTTTTACGTCACCTTCATAAGATACTAAATATTCAGCTAATGATAAAGCAGCATTTGCTCCTTTAATCCCCGCTGTTGAAATCATAAAGTTATATTGTGCCCCACTTGTTGGGTCAATTAATTTTTTCCAAGAATATACAAAATCATGTGCAGTTACAGGAGCATATTCGCTTCCATCTGCTTTAATCCATTTAGCTGCTTCATTTAAATGGAATGTATACGTTAGACCATCTTCTGATATTTCCCAGTCTTTAGCAACTCCAGGATGGATACTGCTATTTTCCCCTAAAACTGTTAAACCTTCCATAATGTTACCTAACGTTAAGAATGACACTTGGTCAGTTGCTGCCCAAGGTACTAATGAAGGAATATTAGAAGTTTCTAATAATTTTAAGATTTTTTTCTCACTCGTTGTTGGTGCTTCGGTTGATGCATTTCCTTCAGTAGAAGGTAAATCTGCCTCAGTTTTCGATCCACATGCTACAAGAGTAGTTGTAAGAACTAAAGCTGATAACAATGACAATAATTTCTTATTCATGTTTCTTCCCCCTTACTAATTAACACACCATTTTTGGTATGTTTTGTATCACTTTATGATACTTGTTAATATTTTATATCCTCATCCAGTATTTGTAAAGGCGTTTTCTAAAATGAAAACGTTATCTGTGTCATTTTTGTGTATTTCGTTGAATATTTTTCCATTAATAGTCCATAATAAGTAGTTTTAGAGTTAGATTTTCTGGTAAATCTCCATATGTTTGTTGATTTTTAGTGTTTCATCTCAAACTATACTTTTATTTTCATTATTTCCATTGTTTGATTTATTTGGTATAATAATTAAAAATTATGAGGTGATAAGATGAAATGTAAATATAGTGTCTTTATAAAGTCTATCTTAGCGATACTTGGGATTACATTGTTCTTTTTAATGATTCAAAGTTATTCCTATTTTGGAATTAGCCAAGAGATTTCAAATTTATTTAAAGACTTCTCTTTGATCGGTATCTTTAATATTTTTAAATTAATGGGGGGATACTTCACCTTATTTAATTTTATTGACGTTTTATTTCTAGTTTCTTTATTATTCTTCTGCATCTACTGCTTTAAATGGATTATTGATCAAGGCGCATTTTATACTTTCCAATAT
>JBOFCV010000133.1:0-3052 GCA_051646305.1 Turicibacter sp. | reverse complement strand
ATTATAAATATGTATTAAATAGCAGTAAGTTATATGTTAATGAACCATATGAGCTCTATAGATGTGTATTTCCTGCTTGGGATAATGAGGCTAGGAAACCAGGTAAGGGACATGTGTTTCATGGTTCGACGCCTAAATTATATGCGGATTGGCTAAATAATGCATGTCATTACGCAAAAAAACATACAGAAAATAAACTTGTTTTTATCAATGCTTGGAATGAATGGGCTGAGGGCGCATTTTTAGAGCCAGATAGAAAAAATGGTTATGCTTACTTAGATGAGACATATAAAGTCATGAAATTGCATTCATCTAAGACTCTCATATCGGTAATTATGCCTGTATTTAATCATGAGCGCTATGTTTACAATGCAATAAAATCAGTCGTGGAGCAGACATATAAAAATATTGAACTAATCATTATCGATGATGGTTCAATAGATAATAGTGTTTTTGAAATTGAACGGGCTATTAATGACTTTTCAAATCGCATAAATATAAGCCTAATTAAAAAAAATAATGGAGGTAGTCAAAAAGCAATAGAGATCGGTGTTGAAAATTCAGTGGGGGATATTATATCAATAATTAACTCCGATGATATTTATAGTGACGATCGCTTAGAAAAATGTATGATGGAGTATTTGAGTGGTGATTACTCTTTGATTTTTACAGGGGTTGAGTTCATCGATGACAATGGTCAGGTAGTTAATGCGAACTTGAATAAAGGTTATTATGATTCTATAAGTGAAGTTGAGAGTAGAGGCCTCTTTGAAGCATGCAAGAAATTTAATTTGAGCTTCTCTACAGGTAATCTTTTTATGACTAAGCAATTATATAAAGATTTAGGTGGCTTTGCTGATTATAAACTGTGCCATGATTGGGACTTTCTTTTACGTGCATTAAATAAGTATAAGGTATGCTTTATTGATGATAAGTGCTATAAGTATAGATATCATGAGAGTAATACATTTAGTCAATTGACTGAACTTGCGGTAAGTGAAACAAACTCTATACTGTCAAAATTCAAATAAATAATAAGGAATGATGCAGCTAAGAAATACTTGTCTTAGTTGCACTTGCCTATATATGATTAGTTTATTTAAGAAGTATATATCTGTTGGCGTTATTAATACAGCTATTCATTGGTGTGTGTTTTTTATCGTTTATGCTTTTTTGTGTGATCAGTCAATATCAAATATCTCTGGTTTTTTAGTGTCGGTGACGTTTTCGTTTTTTGCAAATACAATATATACATTTAGCTCAAAGCCAAATGTATATAAGTATATTGTATACTTGATATTTATGGGGGGGGTGGCATTTTTGTTTGGATATATTAATGAGCATTTCCATCTGAGTCCAATTATTGCGTTAGTGGCATTTTCTATTTTTAGCTTGTTTATTGGTTTTGTTGTCTCTAAAAAAATTCTATCGTGAGGTTGTGATGTTAGTTTCTTTGGTTGTTCCCGTTTTTAATGAAGAGGAAATGATTCCGATATTTTACAACCGTATTAAAGAGGAGTTGTCTAGTTATTCGATAGAAATTATCTTCATTAATGATGGCAGTACAGATTTGACAGAAAATGTGTTGCTAAAATTATCAGAAAGAGATAGTTCAGTTATTGCTATATCTTTCCTCAGAAATTTTGGGAAAGAGTCAGCTTTATTTGCGGGATTAGAGGCTTCTTCTGGTGATGCAGTGATACCTATTGATGTCGATCTGCAGGATCCTATAAGTGTTATTCCTGACTTGATAGCTAAGTGGGAGGAAGGCAATGATGTGGTTTTAGCTAAGAGAATTGATAGATCCTCTGATAGTTTTTTA
Source organism: Turicibacter sp. (assembly GCA_051646305.1). GTDB lineage: Bacteria > Bacillota_I > Bacilli_A > MOL361 > Turicibacteraceae > Turicibacter. Next base: position 1,230 of record JBOFCV010000133.1, on the reverse strand, counting down.
AAAAGGTTATCCGCTGAGTGGTTTTATAAGTTTCATAACAAAATAAGTAAACATAAAATCGAAGAGAATGTAGGTGATTTTAGGTTACTTGATAGACGTATAGTCAGAGAAATTGTAAAGCTTAAAGAATACAATTTATTCATGAAGGGGATACTATCTTGGGTAGGCGGTAAAATAGCTGTTATAGAGTATACTAGAGAAGAGCGAGTTGCAGGACATTCAAAGTTTAATGGATGGAAATTATGGAACTTAGCATTAGAAGGGATTACTAGTTTTTCGACGGTTCCTCTTCGTATTTGGTCTTACTTAGGCTTTGCAATAGCAAGTATGTCATTTATCTATGGATCATTCATGGTGGTTGACAAGATCATTTTTGGTAACCCTGTTGCTGGCTACCCATCACTGCTGGTATCTATTTTATTTCTTGGTGGTGTGCAACTTATTGGTATTGGTGTATTGGGAGAATATTTGGGTAGGGTATACCTAGAGGTTAAACAGCGCCCTCGATATATCATAAAAAGAGATTTAAAATGATTAAGAGTACTTATTTGTTATTTGTTTTGCTGACGCTTATGTTATTTTCATCAGTTTTATCAATAGTCCCAATGAACGGTGAGGATTATGCTTTGACGGCTATTTTTCGTCAGGGGGATGATTTTATTTATCGTATATCATGGGCGTTTTCTAGAGCTTTACTACAATATCAAACTTGGAATGCAAGATTAGGCGAGCTTAATGCTATATTTCAGCTGAGTTTTCCTAGTTATATACAGATTTTATTTTCTACTTTAAGTTTTATAGGATTTGTGTGCTTTATAGCTCTTGTGTTTTTTTCTGATGGGAATAACCGCAAAATTAAGATAATGATCTCTATTCCTGTTGTGGTTGTGTTTATTCCTAGTTTTGAGGTTTTTTTTTGGAAGACTGTGAATATGGGATATTTACAGCCTATTTTGCTTTCATTTCCGTGCCTATATTTTTTTAATAGTAAAGAAAAGTTAAATGAGCTACTTGTTGGTGACTTTAAATTTATTGTCGCAGTTTTTTCATTGTTCCTATTAGGATTGTCATTTGAGAATGTTGCTCCCGCACTAGTTATATACATGATATTATCTATGTTGTTATATAATAAGTTGCGAGTTATAAAATTATATTTCCTTATCTTAGCTATATTGGCAGGATGGGGGTTGTTAATGACTGCTCAATCTACGTCTATACGAACGGAATATT
>JBOFCV010000131.1:0-3680 GCA_051646305.1 Turicibacter sp. | reverse complement strand
GTTTACCTAGTTCAATTAATAGTTCGTATACAGGCCTTCTAGTGCCAAGGCATCAAGGCGGTCTAAGTTTTTCAAAAAACGAAAAACAATGTTAGTCGTTGTTCGTTTTATGTTATTTAAAACGATACTTCGACTATAGTCTATCGGGATACTAGTAGGACTGAGTTTTATAGGTAGCAAAGTTTACCTAGTTCAATTAATAGTTCGTATACAGGACTTCTAGCGCCAAGGCATCAAGGCGGTCTAAGTTTTTCAAAAGGCGAAAAACAAGGCCTTCTAGCGCCAAGGCATCAAGGCGGTCTAAGTTTTTCAAAAGGCGAAAAACAAGGCCTTCTAGAAAAGTATTTTAGGTTTAGAGCTTATTTCTTGATTTGTAAAAAATATTTCTGTTTGGATATTGATAAGCGAAAAAATTAATTTAGAGTAGTTATCTAAAATTTATTAATCATTTGTTAGTCTAAGTTATAGATTTTTTTTGTAAAAAAATAAACTTTAATGTTGCATTATGTCGTCTGTACGAGTATAATTGCTCATTGTTTAATTACCAAAATAATTTTATAGAGGCTGAACGGTTTTAGCTTAAGAAATTTAGGGGATATAGGAGTTGGGTGAATTGAAACAGAAAATATTTTCGAAAACAATTGTTTTTATATTTGTTATGTTATTTATTAGTGGTTTTAAAAGTATATTTGGGGAAAGTAATACGCTTGTAGGTGTTATGACATTAGTATTAACCTTAGTGGCGATGGGAAGGAACCTAACAACTCATGCGGGGAAAAACTTATTAATAATTCTAGCGATAAATCTTGTCTTAGGAGTAGGCGCATTTATTGTGACGCAAAATATTTGGTTAGGTTTAATCATTAATTTTATCATTATGTTCTTAATTGCTTATGTATTTAGTTTTGAATTAAGAAAGCCACTCAATATGCTAGTTGGGTTACATTATATTCTAATGATGACAAATCCAATTTTGCCTGAGCAATTACCAACTAGAATAGCTGCATTAGTTGCAGGACCATTTATATTAATGGGTGTCCAAATGTTACTCAATAAAAATAAATTTAAAAAACAAAGTCCAGCTTTACTGAAAAAAATTGAAAATAATTTAGTCACCAAAATCAATTTGATAAAGCAAAATCAAGAAATAGCAGAGATCAATCAACTGATTATAAGTGATATCAATCAGGTTAAAGTAATGGTCCATGAGATAACGAAAATCAATTCTCAGGTACCTTTAGTTGGACGTACGGTCATTGCGTGTTTATCATGCTTAGAGCGAATCAATTTAGTATTAGATCAATCATGTGATAGTCGTGTATTAAATGGAGTAGAATTAAGTTTAAAAGAGAAAAAGAAATTTATGATTGAAATGGAAGATCATAATGTAACGGATAGTGAGTTAAGAAATATCAAAGAATTTATTACTATTTTTGACTTGTTACAGAAAGAGCAAGAAACCTTAAATCATTTAATAGCGGAACCAAGTATGGATTATGAGAAAAATGAAAAAGTAGCAGAAACGTTCAAGGAGAAACATATTTTAAAACGCAATTTTAATCATAATCCCATTCGATTTGGATATGGGATCCGTTTAGGGATTTTAGTTGCCCTAACATCGTTTATTACAACTTATTTTAACTTAGAATATGGGGTTTGGTTAGTTTATACAGTATTTGCAATCACACAACCTTTCATTGAATTTACGGTGACTAAAGCTAAAAAGCGAATGGTGGGAACCATTGTAGGGGCAAGTGTTGTCTTTATTTTATTCTCATTGATTCAAGATAACTCGTTAAGAATGATGATTCTATTAATGGCTGGATATCTTATGAGTTATATGACAGATTATAGAAATATTGTGATTTTTATTACCATGGCTTCTATTTGCTCAGCAGGTATAGAAATAGCAAATCCAAGTTTTATTGTTTTAAATCGTTTATTCTATATCTTTATTGGAATTGTAATAGCAGTTATTGTAAACAAAATATTCTTGAAATCTACCTATGCGGATGAAGAAAAGGGAATTTTAAATTTAAAAAAAGATATGTTAACTTATATGTTTAATGAAATATATGTCAATGAACGTGGTGGTGAAAAGACAATGGATCACCTATACTTAATTCCATCGTTTATTGAAAGTAGAATTGAACATTGGGACTTAGATATTAGTGAAGAACGTTTAGTTAGACAACGTTGGTTAATGAATGACTTGCATCAAGTTCATTTGCAACTTAATACAAGCCCAGCCAGTGAAAAAATAATAAATCAAATTAAACAGCTAATTAAATCTGAAAGTAAAGACATTGTTATTTCAAAATTAGAAGTGATGATAGGTGAAACGAAAGATTTAAATGAATGGAAACTTTATTCACAAAGCTTAACTTTAATTCAACAGATTGAAACTGTCTAAATGATACCAACAGATGAATACATGATAAAGCTAATCGTGTGTAAGGGTCAGTAAAAGCAGACCGATTTATACATTTAAATATGTTGGTTAAATGGAAGAGTAGCCGGGTGCTTTAGATCGTTAATCCGCTACACAAAATGAAAAAAAGTTTTGTATCCATGTAGAAAATTTTTTCATGAGGCGATTTTTCTAAATCATTAGCTATGAGGACGAAGGAAAAAAACATAACTTAAAACATCAAAAGAGAATAGCTTGGAGGAATTAAGATGACAAAAAGAACAAACATGACTGCTAATATAATGGAAACGGGTCCTGTAAAAAAGACATTGATTACACTAGGAATTCCATCAATCGTTGCCATGATGATTATGGCTGTGTATAACTTCGCCGATACTTATTTCATTGGGATGCTTAACGATACTTCATCAATGGGGGCCGTATCCATCACATTCCCACTTGTTATGATTTTTAGTGCCATTGGACAAATGATTGGAGTAGGGGGTGCTTCTTATGTGGGAAGAACGCTTGGAAATAAGGAATATGATTTAGCAGACAAAACTGCATCCGTTTCAGTTGTTATATCCATCGTACTGTCAATCATTACAACCGTTATCGGGCTATTGTGTTTAACTCCAATTCTTAAAGCCTTAGGCGCAAGTCCAACCGTTTTACCAATCGCCATCGAATATACAAGAATTCTATTTTTTGGAACTATTTTTACTGTTATGAATGCTGCATTGACGGCACTAGTCAGAGCAGAAGGAAACTCAAAATTAAGTATGATCGCTTTAATTTTAGGTGCTGTTATCAATATCATTTTAGACCCTATTTTTATGTTTGTGTTTAAGGGCGGTGTGGCTGGTGCGGCACTCGCGACTGTGATTGGACAAATAGTTACAACTGTTTATTTATTATCATACTACCTTCGTAAAAAAAGCACCGTCCATTTAAGTTTGAAATATGTATCAAGAAATCCTTTACACGATAAAGGGGTGTATCAAGAGATTTTTAAAATTGGGATTCCTGTTTTCTTAATGCAATTTTTATTAAGTATTGCGTCAAGTTTATTAAACAATGCAGCGATGCCATACGGAGATGCAGCTGTTGCTGCTATGGGTGTTTCAAATCGCATTTACATGATTCCTATCTATATCATGGCAGGATTTAATCAGGGATTCCAACCCTTTGCAGCGTATAACTACGGCGCAAAATTATATCACCGTTTAAACGAAGGAATTAAATTTACATTCATCTTATTAGGAATATT
>JBOFCV010000119.1:0-3885 GCA_051646305.1 Turicibacter sp. | reverse complement strand
AGGAAACAAGCTTTTCTTTAACAAGAGAAGAAGAACCGACTGATGAGGTGCAACAAAATGAAAGTAGTTCCACTCGTTCAGTGTTAACGGATTTAGAAAATCAATTAGCACAAGTTGTAGCAGAACGTGATCAACTTGTTGGGCAATTAAACGAAGTAACACCACAGCTAAATCAAGCCAAACAAGTTTTAGATGGTGTTGAAGCTAATCGTAAAAAAGTATTAGAAAAAGAAAAGAAACAACAAGAAGACAATAAAAAAGTGAATAATTTATCAGTCGATAATCAAGAAGGTCCGATTACATTAGCACAAAAAGAAGTCGATAAAATAAAAGAAGAAATAAGTAAAGTGAAGGAACAGCTAAATAACCCTATTTTACATGCGCAAGTTGATGGAATTGTTTTAGAACTTGGATTTACGCCAAATACACAAGCCTTAGTACAAGGGGCCGGAGCTAAAATAGGAACAACTGATAAAATAACAGCTGTTATTTCAGTCTCACAAACGGATATTCATCAGATTGAATTAGGACAAAAGGTAAAACTTGACCTGCCTGCTTATGAAGGTGAAGAGTTCATAGGGACAGTTACTTTCAGAGATTTAACTTCAAAAAATGAAAGTGGGTCAATCGTTTATAAAGTGACGGTTGAAATTGATCCATCAGACTATGAATTATTAGATGGAATGAGCGCAGAAGCTGAATTTATTATTAAGGAAGTTAATGATGTTCTCATGCTTTCAAATAAGGCGATTCGTTTGGAAGATGGTAAACAAATGGTTAAAGTGAAGCAAGAAGATGGAAGTATAAAAGATGTGATGATTAAAACTGGATTTTCAGATGGCCGCCAAAGTGAAATTTTGGAAGGATTAAACGAGGGTGATATTGTCGTTGTGGAGGGATAACTGATGAAATTACAAGAAATCTTTCGCATTGTCCTCATCAACCTGATTCAAAATAAATTTAAGGTGATTTTAACCTCACTTGGCATTATTGTGGGAACGGCAACGATTGTGATGGTCATTGCTATTGGTCAAGGAGGAGAAGAACAGGTCGCTAAACAATTTAGCGGATTGAGTGCCGAAACAATTTATCTAAATCCGAATTATGCTAAAAGTGAACAGATGGATATGACGAAGATGCCTAAATTATCACTTGAAATCATGAATCAAATTTTAGATGAAAGTAGTGCTTTGCGTGATATGTATCTTCGGACACAAACGTACAAAGAAGTCGACTATAGTGGCTATAAAGAATTTATTTCAGTCGCTGGGGTCACAGAGCAGTATGCCGATATTTCAAATTTAAATATAGCCTTTGGAAGTCACATAACAGAAGAAGATGTTGAGGGGGTTAGCTTGGTCGCCGTTATCGGAGATGGATTAGCTAAAAAATTATTCTCATCACCTGAACTGGCTGAAGGTCAAAAAGTTAAGATTGGAAATCATCGCTATAAAATTATCGGGGTATTAGAACGAAAAGGTGATGGCCTACAAGGCCTAAATCCAGATGATACACTGTTTATTCCGTTTACAACAGCGAATAAAAACATAAATGATGAGTATACAATTCCTCAGGCTGTTGGGTTAGCCAAAGACTTGTCGATGATTGAGCTAGCGATGAAAGAAATTCAAAGTACACTGAATTATGTTCTAGATGATGGAAGCGTGTATGTATTAGAAGATGCGGGGAGTCGAATAGAAGCCGCTCTTCAGTCAGCCCAAACGATGAAACTCTTATTAATCTCGGTTGCAACCATCGTTTTCATCGTCGGAGGAATTGGGATTATGAACGTCTTGTTTGTCTCTATCAAAGAACGAACGAAAGAAATCGGCATCTTAAAAGCACTCGGAAGTCCGAGCCATGAAATTTTACTGCAGTTTTTAATTGAATCGGTGATGATTAGTTTGCTCGGTGGTGTGGTGGGAGTTCTGATCAGTTATATGATTATGCCATTCATGAATTATACTGACATTCCTGTATCCCCCTCACTAAGTGGGAAAGTTATCGCCTTATTATTTGCGATGATAACAGGAACATTATTTGGGATTTATCCCGCGTACAAGGCATCACAACTAAAGCCAATCGAAGCTTTAGGTCAAGAATAAAAAAAGAGATAACTTGAGAGGAAGATAAAAATGAAAAAGAATCTATTAGCAATGAGTGCAATCGCACTACTTATAACAACAGGATGTAAAGCAGAAACAAAAACAGAAATACCAGTAGAGAAAGAGCCAGAGGTGCAGGAGGAAAGTGGAACAGCCGCTCCAGGAATGGGAGACGTACGTCCCGAAGATATTACAATGGACTTTGGAAAAATTAAAAAAATAGTCGGGAATGAAATCATCATCGAGTTAGCGAGTGTACCTGGTATGATCGGTGGCGACGAATCAGATACAGTTGAAGGTGAAGGTGAATCAAGTTCAATACCAGCTACAGGTATGACGCCAGCAATGCCAGCAGGAGAAGCAGAGGAAGGGGTTGTCGTGGATAATGGTAGCAGCCAAACACCTAAAATGGAACTAGAATTTACAGGAGAAACTAAAACGTATGTCATTCCAGCAGGAGCTCCAATTATGGATTTAAAAACGTACACGTCAACACAAATGGACTCACTTAAACAAGGGTCTATCGTTTATGTATTTACGGATAAAACAAGCGACGAAGGTCAAATCCTATCGATTGACATCCTGGAGTAACCGAAATGATAACTATCAACCAACTGAATAAATCCTATAAAATGGGTGAATCTAGCTTGCATGTGCTAAAAGATATTAGTCTACGGGTAACAGAGGGCGATTATATTACGATTCTTGGGGCATCTGGTTCTGGGAAATCGACTTTTATGAATATCCTTGGTTGCATGGACACCATCGATACCGGTGAATATTTTATTGATGAGATTGCTATTCATAAGTTGAGTGAGCGCGAACTTTCCAACATTAGAAATCAAAAAATTGGATTCATTTTTCAAAAATATCATTTAATTTCAACGTATAGCGTCCTTCAAAACATTATCTTACCGCTTTTAATTCGTGGCATGACACGTCATGAGGCAACCGTGGTAGCAAAAGAATATATCACGCTTGTTGGACTTGAGGATCGCATGGATCATAAACCTTCAGAACTATCAGGGGGACAACAACAGCGTGTCGCGATTGCGCGCGCCCTAGTAAGTCAGCCGAAATTATTATTAGCCGATGAGCCAACCGGTGCCCTTGATTCAGAAACAGGAAAAGACATTTTAAAACTATTTTCTCAACTAAATGAAGCGGGACATACCATCGTCATGATTACCCATGATTTAAATGTCGCCAAACACAGTAAGAAAATTTATAACTTAACAGATGGGGTATTAGAAGATAAAACCCAAGTTTAAAAACCGTTCATTTCAAACGTATAGCCTCCCAATTTATATAAAAAAGAAATGAAAAACTTTTATTCTGAGTCACGCCAAAAATGGCTGACCACAAAATTTTGATCACCATCAAAACGTATGTCTAATAACTAACTCACACAACAAATATAAAAAATAATACACAACCTAAAAAAACATCTCCGATTCTGTCAAAGAGCGGAGATGTTTTTTTTAGGTCACATTGCTCTGATGAAGCAAAAGATCCATCTAAGGCCGAAGACAACATGGGAGCTATCAAAAGATTAACGCTTATGGATTACCTAGTGTTGAGGCTTTTAATAAATTTTAGAATTACTGTTCGTGAGTAAGTCGGTTCCAGTTTAAAACTTTTGATTTCTTTTTTGAGTAACAAAAAAATATTCGTAAGGTCTGGGTTACATGCCAAGATGTAAAAAAAGGTGCTCTCGTTTATAAGTGGGTGACAAATAGGCTCATATAAGGTATGGAAAAAAATAAATGCAAAAAAATTT
>JBOFCV010000389.1:0-11677 GCA_051646305.1 Turicibacter sp. | reverse complement strand
TCAAAAAGATAGCAAGAAAGCTTTTGGCTTTCCTGCTATCTTTTTTTCTCTTTTAATAAAATGAGACTTATTTATATATAACAATAAAAAATTAAAGAAATAGCATTAACGCCATTACTCTTGATAACATAGGTATTAGCACGTCCTTGTTATCCTACCAACATTTTCAAAACACTATACTAAAAAAGACGACGCGATAATTTTGTATCACGTCGTCTTTTTTTTACTTATTACTTTGTTTCTTCAGTTGGAGCCATTGCATCTACTATCTCAGATCCCGTTTTCACAACATCTTCAGTAGCAGCTTTAACTGTATTGATTGCTTCTTTAGCGCTATCTTTGACAGTATCAATCACAATCGTGAAATCTTCTTCTAAATCTTCTTCTAGCGTTAAAGCTTGATCCTCAATACTTGCTTTCGCTTCTTCTACACGCTCAAGCATCTCATTTAATTTTTGTTTAACATCATTTACTTTATAGTCTAATTCAGCTTTAGAAGCTTCCCAATCAAACTCACTCACTAAACTTTTAACCTCATCTAGTTTGTTAAGAAATTGTTCTTTCACTTCATCAACATCAAGATCTTTAATTTTTGCTTGAACATCATCAACTGTTTTCATGATATCATTTTGCATATCTTTTCCTGATTTAGGTGTTAGTAATGCCACAGCACCTGCACCTAGTAAAGCACCTAGTAAAAACACATTTCTTTTTTTCATCGTTCGTATCCACCTTTCATATCACATCATTAGCTTTTTACTTTTACAATTTTATATGAGTCAAAATCATTAAAAATGTCTTTTTACTTTATTTTCTAAATTTATTAACCAATGAAAAGGCTTTAAATATACCACTACCATTTGAAACTAAGTCCGAAACATAAGTTTCAACAGCCTTTGTTTTCTCCGAAACATCTTCAACAACTTTTGATGTTTCGGTTACCAATACTGTTGATTGTTCAAACAATCGGATAAGTGACTTCAACGTTAACACTAAATAAACTGTAAAGAATATTAAACAAACAACACTTGTAAGTACTAGTACATCTGATAATGTAATCGTAAATGACATAATCCCCTATCCTTTCAACTCTACCTTTTTTATACACTTAATCGACTAACCCACACACAAGAAACAAAAAAACAATACGTTCAAAGTAATTTACCGGGTTAATCCACCTTATTCTTCTTCTTTATTCCATGGCAAGCGCGTATAGGCATCTTCATATTTTTTTATATCTCCTGCCCCCATGAATACAACAATGGCATGCTCGTGTTTTTGCAAGACAGAAACTTCATCTTTTTTCAACAACGAAGCACTATTGCATTTATCAATCAACGTTTGAATGCTGACTTCGCCACCACTTTCACGTGCTGAACCAAAGATATCTGTTAAATAAATATGATCAGCTAAATTTAAACTTTGTGCAAATTCATCTAAGAATGCTTTCGTTCGTGTGAAGGTATGTGGTTGGAAAACGGCCACTAAATCACGATCCGGATATTTTTGACGAACTGCTTTTAATGTTACGGCAATTTCAGTTGGATGGTGAGCATAATCATCAATAATCATTTGACTATGATGTTTATTTTCTGCAAACCGACGTTTTACGCCACCAAACAATTTTAAATCTTTATCCACAATAATAGGATCCATCTTCTCTAAATAACAAATTGTAATAACCGATAAACAATTTAACACCATATGATCTCCGAAAAACGGCGTATTAAACGTATGGTAATGTTCTCCATTGATTAACACATCAAATGAAGTTCCTTCTGATGTTTTTAAAACATTTGTGGCAATCACATCATTGCTTTTCTCAAAACCATACGTCATCATTTGCGTTGATGGACTTAATTTTTTTACATATTGATCGTCACCACATGCAACAACCATTTTTTTACATTGACTAACAAATGTATTGAACGCATCTAACACGTCATCAATGTCTTTAAAATAATCAGGATGATCATGCTCAATATTTGTAATGATTGCATAATCTGGATGATAAGCTAAGAAATGACGTTGATATTCACAAGCTTCAAAGGCAAAGTACTTACTATCTTCCACACCTTTTCCTGTTCCATCACCAATTAAATATGATGTTTTATGGTTAAGTCGTAGCACATGTGATAACAATCCTGTCGTCGTTGTTTTACCATGCGTTCCTGATATTGCAATGCTTGTATAAAGACTTGCTAAGTGACCTAAAAAATCATGATAACGAATGCACTTTGCTCCGCTATTTTTAGCTTGAACCACTTCTACATGATTATCTTTGAATGCATTTCCAATAATAACAATCATATCTGGATCTATTTTTGATGATCCAAAGACTGATAAATTAATACTTTTAGCTTCTAATCCAATCTGTGTAAATAATTTTTCTTCTATATCTGATCCTTGAACATAATGCCCCATATCATATAAAATATGTGCTAATGCGCTCATACCTGATCCTTTAATACCAATGAGATGAAAACGTTCACTCATAATTAACAGCTCCTATCTCGAAAACAAATATTTCTCTATTATTATAGCATGAATGCCTAAATGGGACACAAAAAAATCCCTATTTTTGCCTCATCAAGGAAAGATTGAGCTAGTATCGCGTTTCATCTTCTAAGTAAGCTTCGTATTCACTACTCGTAATTAAAACCTCACGCGGTTTACTACTATTTAGAAGTGGTTTAGAAATAAATCCTTTCATTTCTAATGTATCCATCATACGACCTGCACGGTTGAATCCAATGCTAAATCGACGTTGTAAGGCTGATGTAGAAGCTTGACCTCGCTCAATAATAAATTCAATCACGTCATTTAAGAGCGGATCACTATCTGTCATCATTCCGTTACTTCCTTTTTCGAATACATTGTCTTCAATTAGATAGTTAGGTTTAGCTTGTTTCTTAACAAAATCAACGACTGTATCAATTTCTTTTTCAGAAACATATGCCCCTTGCACGCGACGGACTTTAGTACCACTTTGTGAAATTAACATATCCCCCGCTCCAAGTAAATTTTGTGCCCCTACTTCATCTAAAATAACTTTAGAGTCATTTCCTTGAGCTACTGCAAAGGCGATTCGTGACGGAATATTTGATTTGATTGTTCCCGTGACAACATCTACCGTTGGACGTTGAGTCGCCACAATCAAATGAATCCCACACGCACGGGCTTTTTGAGTAATTCGCATGATATGATTCTCAACTTCTTGTGGTGAAACCATCATTAGGTCTGCTAATTCATCAATAATAATTAAAATATAGGGTAATTTTTCATAGTCCATTTCAAACTCTAATCGACGATCATTAAATGATTTAATATCACGAACACCATTTTGTGAGAACAGTTCATAGCGTCGCTCCATTTCTTCTACAGCCCACTTCAGACCCGTTTCAGCTTTCTTCTCATCTGTAATAACAGGTGTCACTAAATGCGGGATTTTAGTATATGGCGCTAATTCTACACGTTTTGGATCTACAAGCATGATACGTACATCCTCAGGGCTTGCTTTATATAAAATACTAATTAAAAGTGTATTAATACATACACTTTTTCCCGATCCAGTTTGTCCCGCAATCAAACCATGTGGCATGGTTAAAATATTAGTGTAAACAGGTTCCCCACAAATATCTTGTCCAAGTCCAATATACAATGGGCTATCATGTAACATAAATTCTGGTTTTGATAAAATTTCTTTTAACACCACAGGCTTTCGTCTCCGATTTGGAATTTCAACACCAATCGTATTTTTCCCTGGAATCGGAGCTTCTATTCTCAACTCTTCTACCGCTAATTTTAATTTTAAATCATTTTGTAAATTTAAAATTTTACTTATTTTAGTCCCCGCTTCTGGCTGTATTTCAATTTGAGTAACCGTTGGACCTTGCGTATAGTCTCCCGTCACATTTACCTTAACACCAAACTCTACAAACGTATGGTGGAGAGTATCCATTTTTTCGATAATCCAATCATCATCATTTAACTCTTCATTTTTCGGATCAGCTAAAAGTGATAAGGGTGGCATTTCATAATAATACGTTTGACTTTGATTATTAACAACTTCTTTAGCAACAACAGCCTCAAAGAAATCACTCTCAAATTCATCACTGTGTGAACTCTCTTCTTGATAAAAAGGTTGCTCTTCCTCATCTTTTTCGGCAGTTTCTCTTAGCTCTGTCTCTTTTATTAGAACAGCGGTATCTTCTAACATCTTACTTATTTCTTGCGTATCATTATTAACACTAACGATAGGCTCATTTGAAGCGATAGGTTCTGCTTTTTCAATAGGTGTTGCAAAAATATTTTCACCGAATAAATTTCCATCTGTTGAATCAACTTCAAATATATCAGTGTCCAAAGTTTCAATCTCAACATCGAAATCAAAAATATTAGCTGTCTGATCAGCTATATCTATCTTGATATTAGAGATATCTGTTAGATGGGGTTGCACTTCCTCTTTAGTAGTATTCATTATAATATCTTTCTTGTAACTAACATCTGATATATTAGATGTTACCTTTAAAGAATTAACCGTAGATAGTTTGTAATTCCCCTTAACGAGTTTTGATAACAATGAACGATCTTCCATCACACCGTATATAGGTGAGACAAATTCATTTGATCTAAAGGTTTTAGTAACTTTTTTAGGCTTGGGTTTATTTTTTTCCTCAAGTTTAGCTTGCACCTTTTTCACAGGTTCTTGAATTGGTAATGTTTCAACTTGAGGTGTTATTCCTATTTTTGACGTTACATCGCCTTTAGCGTTCGTTGGTATCTGTTGTGTGAGGGGTTTCTTCTTTTCTTCTGTCTGAGGCGTTGGTTTGATTTTTTTCACTGATACTTCATCACCAAACCCAATCTTTTCAATATCGAATATTTTCCGCTTGCTCATTTTTCTTCACACCCTAAATAACCCAATTATTAATACTAATTATACATGAAATATACCCTATTTCACAAGATGATTAAAAAAAATCACATATCAATGATATGTGATTCGATAAATATGACTGTATATTACAAATTATTTTATTGAATCAATAAAATTTTCGATTTCTTGACGTGTTTTGCGGTCTTTACTTACGAAGCGTCCTTGCTCATTTCCTTCATTATACGCAATAAAACTTGGAATTCCAAATACATCGTTTTCAACGAATACATCCATTACATGATCACGATTGACTTGGTAAAATTCATATTCTGAATATTTTTGTGCAATCTGAGGCATAAAAGGCTTAATCACCATACAATCAGGACACCAGCTACCTGTAAATAAAACCATCACTTTCCCTGATTGAATACTTTTTTTAAATTCTTCAACACTACTAATTTCCTTCATTTAATTCAGCTCCTTCAGTTTCTAACTGACTATTATTTTCTGGTTCAGTTGGATTTTCTCCTTCTGTAAACTCTCCACGTTTTTCACTACTAAAATCAAATTCAATGACAGTCTCACTTTCAATAATCGATAATTCACCTTCGATGACTTCAGTTGCTAACTCACCATTTTCATCTATTTTCATTGTAGAGATTTCCGTTGGTTCCGTTGATTCAGATGCCGATTCTTTCGTTGAGGCAACTGGATTTGATTGAACATTCTCGACTTTAACATAGGCAGAATCATAAGATTTAACAGTTTTACCCATCAATAGCATGCTATATGTCATGTATGGTGTTTCGGCATAGTCCACAACTGCAGCTAACTTAACGCCATCAACAAAGACCGTTAACAAGTATTTATCTTCCATTTTTACTAATTGAACAAAACCATTATTTTGATCATAGTTAAAATTCTTATAAAACACTTCTTCACCCGCTACCTTATTTTCTTCACGAAGTAAATAATAAGTATCAGTATCCTGCCCTATTATATTATATTGATTATTATAGTGCATAATGATTTGATTTTCTTTATATCGGATAATATCATTTACCCCTAGTGACCAACGGTACTTAAATTGATGTGGGGTATGGTACGTGATATTTCCATTTTGCGTATTTAACGTTGTCACTTCATAGTTAAAAGCAGCTTCAATGTTATGATCCATTTGAATATCAAAATTTGCTTCTGTAATGGCTGGTTTTGCCATTAAAATTAACCCTACAGTCAATCCAATAACAATGGCACTACTAAAAACAGTTGTCACACGATTCAGTATTTTCAAATTTACATTGGGATTTAAATCCTCAGTTAAGCTCGTATAAGTAATGGGTTTTGAATTATAATTCTCTCTATATTCATCTATTTTTTTAAATAATTGATTGGTCTTAAGTTTATGGTTAAAGTTGCTGAACTGTTTTTTTACATTAGGATATTTCTTCAGTTGATTTAATTTTTGTTTTAGTTCTTCCGTCGAGTGATTAGTCTGGTTTATATCTTTTTCTTCTGTTTGTTCTGGTTTCATCGACAAAAAATCGCCCCCTTTTAAGTATTATCTTAAAGATTATACCATAGGGAGCGATAAATTAACAAATTATAATATTTTACATTATTTTATCTGATACAGATATTGTCCCCATAATAAGCGAACAATATGCACAAAATTTTCTTTTCGATTAAATAAATCAGCTGTCAAAATTCCAATTGCCCCTTCATTTGAACGAACATTTTCCCGTTTAGCATATTCATCAATCACATGGCCCAATTCTTGCCCAGCTTTTAAGGGTTCCACAAGCTCATTGGGTAAGGGTAATCTTGTTCCACCTGCATAAAAAGTTCGACCATCAGGACATGTCAGAACTCCCCAGTTTACTAAATACATGATGTCATTTAGCACTTCAACCCCTGCTTCTAGTCCAATTCCTATTTCTCCATAATCCATGGCAGCTATTGCTCGATTTTTGGCCCCTTCAACGGTTTGTGCATCTGAAAAAGGTTGGTTAGGCACGCCACTCGCAACATCAACTGAAATAATTTCATGAGAAAAAGCTTCAAGCACCTGACGGACCGCCAAAACTTTCACTTTATTACATGAACCTACGCTAATTTTCATTTTTTATCTCTCCTTTCAATACAGCCCAACAAAAAATTAACATTCCCAGATTTACGGGATTACAACGGTTTAACTCGGTTAAATAAGGCCATCAACTCATTAAGTTGCTAAACTTGAATTCAATTAAAATTAGATCTATCTCATCCTTATTTAGCTTGAATAGACTTCCTTTTAGATATGATTAAAATTTATTTTAAATCCTATCTATTTTTGGATGAACTAACCCTATAAAAAAATTCAAATCAAAAAATTCGAAGGAAACAAAATCTTTTGATTTGAACTCGGTTTAAAACAAAAAAATAACGTCTTCTAAAACTAATTATTTAGAAACATTGTTATAAACAGCTTCAACACGGTAAATCGGTTGCCCCTTAGAACTGAATTTTTGCTCGTACTCAGTCATTACATTCCACTCTAACTCTTCACGTTTATGTAAATCAAGTGCCACATCTTTTAAAATCATACCATATTCACACAAGCTAACTAATGAATATTCAAATAGTAAGCGATTATCTGTTTTAAAGCAAATAGCTCCACCTTCTGGCATAATTGTTTCATAACGTTTTAAGAAGTTTTCATGTGTTAAACGACGTTTTGCATGACGAGGCTTTGGCCATGGATCCGAGAAGTTTAAATAAACACCTGTTACTTCTCCTGCTTCGAAGATTTCCGTTAAGTCTTCTGCATCTATTTTTAATAATTTCAGGTTAGGTAATGGCTCCTCTTCTAATACTTTTTCTAAAGCACGTACCATAACTGAATCAAATTTTTCAATTCCAATAAAGTTTAATTCTGGATTTTTTTGCGCCATACCAATAACAAACTGTCCTTTACCCATTCCAACTTCAATATAAAGCGGTTGAGCTTTTTCAAAACAAGATTGCCAATTTCCTTTTAAATCTTTCGGATTATCAATCACTATATGTGAATGAGCTGCAATTGTTTCAGCCGCTCCTTTAACTTTTCTTAAACGCATACTTTCACCGTTGCCTTTCTTTTTTTGCTTTATGCTTTATTTCGACTCACTTCTACTTAATTCGAATGTTATTGTATCATAGTTTCATCGCTTTAAAAATGCAATTTTTCATTTGATAACCTTTTAAACACAGTAAGAGGCACTCTTGGAGTCGATTAATCTATCTTACATGCTACTTTTTCACTTCACCGTTTTATTTCATAGCAGCAACTATGTATGTGGCATCCTTTTTTTCCTGGATGAAAACCTATTAAAAAGGTAAGTAATCTTGCGTTAACGTTCCAAATGGACGATTGCGTCCATAGGCAGCATGAAAATCTGATCCCGTGGTTGAGATAAGTTTATGTTTAACAAGTAAGGCATCTATGAGTTGATGATCTGCTTCCGTATGATCAGGGTGATATTTTTCGATTCCATCTAAACCACGTAACGCTAAATCTTCTATGAGTTCAAATGTTTTTGACTGTCCGGGATGCGCCATAACAGCGATGCCCCCATCTAATTTAATTGCTTCGACTGCTTTAAAAGCATCCACGTAGCTTATCCCACGATCACATATTCCTCCTTTGGCAAAAAGAGGTTTTAGGTCTTTGCGGTCATAGCCTTTGCTTGTCAAAACATCAACCAAATGTTGCTTGTAAAAAGCGGTACTATGTTGAGCTTTTTCTAAAACGTCCTCATACGAGAGATTATATCCCGCTTCTATTAAAATTTGTAGTTGGGCCTTTGTGTTGGCATCTCTTAATTCGTTAGTAACTTGAACTAATTTTTTTATATGAGGCGCATTTAAATCAAAATTGTACCCGAGGATATGTGCTTTTGTCTGACGTTTAAAATCATAGGCGCTAATTTCGATGCCAGGTATCACGATAATTCCATATTTTTTTCCAAGTTCAATGGCTTCTTGCAAACCTTTCACGGTATCGTGGTTAGTCATCGCAATATGGGTAAGCCCTCTTTCTTTGGCAAGTTTTATGGTTTCTTCAGTACTTAAACTACTATCTGAAATGTTCGTGTGAACATGTAAATCTACTTTCATCTTTTATTCTCCTTTGGATCTTTCTCATAAAATACTTGGCAATTTTAATGAACTATTCTTATGATGGCCTTTTTGGTCTTATTAAAACATGAGCCACACTATTATCAGCTTCTACAACAATGCCCCATTGCATGTACAATGGGGCATTCTCTATCGACCTTACTTTTTCAAATACGTTTGTAAAGCAGAAATGACAGGAACTGCAACGACAGCTGAGACAACCGCTTCTACGATTGCATTTACGCCCATCATGGCAAGTAAAAACATGATGATGCTTGGTAATGTTCCATAGACTTCTGTCAAAATATCAGTTCCTAAATAATACGCAGCACCTAATACCATAATTGAATGCAACAAGGTTGAAGAAATCGCACCCACACTAATCGCAACTTTTGAATTTTTGCTGTATTTGAATGCTAATTTAAATAAATAGTAAATCAAAAATCCGAAAATCAAACGTGGGACAACTGAAACAAGTGGATTTTGGAAGATATAATCAGTTGGTAATACCGGACGGGTCAAAGCAACAAGCCATGATGAAATACCAAATATTCCGCCCAAAAACAGCCCCACCTTAGGACCTTCCAAAATTGCCCCAATAATAACTGGAATATGCATCACAGTAAATGAGACCATTAAAAAGGGAAGTTGAATAAATCCTATTTGGGGAACAGCTGCCATTAAAATGACGATTGCCATTAGCATTGAAATAACCGTTAATTTTTTTATCGTTTGGTTTCTCACATCTATACCTCCTCATTGTTTCAGGAAATCTATTGTTTAATTCACATCAACAAAATAAAAATCACCAAAAATTACATATTTAGTAAATTACAACATCAGATTTTTTTCGTTGACTCTATGATTTCTTACTTTTAATCCATTTCTACTCTTACTCCCCATCCTATTGAAGGTGATTAGTAACTTTTAGAGGATAAATCATTTGGTTCATCTTATTCTTCGTTAGAACCTTTTAAAAGTGCTATTTCATCATCTGTTAACTCACGGTATTCTCCAAGTTCTAATGTTTCATCTAATTGAAGAGCCCCGATACTGAGACGTTTTAAATAAACAACTTTACACCCAACGCTTGCAAACATTCTTTTTACCTGGTGGAATTTCCCTTCAGTAATTGAAATTTCAACCACTGTATGCTCCGCCTCTACACTGATTATCTTTAATTTAGCAGGCTTCGTCACAAAGTTTTCACCTGTTCCATCTTGGATTTCCACACCTTTTTCTAATTGTTCAAGTGCTTCTTGAGTTAATTCTCCTGTAATATGGGCCACATATAATTTAAAGACATCTTTTTTCGGTGAAATGATTTCATGTGCTAACTGTCCATCATTTGTTAGTAAGACAAGTCCTTCTGTGTCACGATCTAGACGGCCGGCTGGGGCAACATCAAACATCAGATAATCTTCATCCAGTAAATCGATGACTGTACGATATTCTTTATCGCGTGTTGCACTTAAACAATTTTGCGGCTTATTCATCATTAAGTAGACAAATTCTTTATATACAACTTCATCACCATAAACAGTGACGGTTTGAACGTTAGAATCCACATGATATTTTGCATCTTTTATGACTTCTCCATCAACTTTCACAACTTTTGATTTTAATAGTTGCTTCACTTCTTTACGTGTTCCATATCCTGTATGTGCTAAAAATTTATCTAAACGCAATGTAAATCCCTCCGTGTATGTATTCATTCGTTGTATTTTTCAAACCCACCACGCACATTGGCACGGTAAAAGTCATTAAAAACTAAAATTATCATAACACATTGTTATCTCTAATCATAGTATATAGTAGCAATTGAAAGGAGGATTTAATATGTTTGGAAAGTCGAAAAAAACACAAACTCCAGTTGATGAAATGGAGCGGTATTATTATGAACAATTTTTGAAATCTGGAAAACAACCGAATCCAGGTGATTTTTCTGCTCAATATCAGACTGGTTTTCCTGGGGAACAATTTTATAGTCCATCAAATTCAGGCAATCAGCTGAATCAATTCAATGGACAACAAGGTTTTTTACAACCTCAACCACAAGCAAACCAAAAACCCGGGTTTAATTTCTTTAATAAAGGAAATAAACAATCGAGTCAAAACGCGTTTAATCCCAATGGGCAACAAATGAATCAACCTGATTTCAATTCAACTGACCCCCAACGGATTAATCCTTTCATGAATCAAGTAACTCCCCAAAATTTTAACAACAACCCAAACGCTAACCCTATGATGAGCAATCCTAATAACTTTAATCCAAACGCTAATCCTTTGATGGGCAATCCTAATAACTTCAATCCAAACGCTAACCCTATGATGGGCAATCCTAATAACTTCAATCCAAACGCTAACCCTATGATGAGCAATCCTAATAATTTTAATCCAAACGCTAATCCTATGATGGGCAACCCCAATAATTTTAATCCAAACACTAATCCTATGATGGGCAACCCCAATAATTTTAATCCAAACGCTAACCCTATGATGAGCAATCCTAATAACTTCAATCCAAACACTAACCCTATGATGAGCAATCCTAATAATTTTAATCCAAACGCTAACCCTATGATGAGCAATCCTAATAACTTCAATCCAAACGCTAATCCTATGATGAGCAATCCTAATAACTTTAATCCAAACGCTAAC
>JBOFCV010000098.1:0-2808 GCA_051646305.1 Turicibacter sp. | reverse complement strand
CTTATCATTTATTAAGCTTGTTCGCTGATTCTATTTGCTAAATTGGAATTTATATATACGAACCGATAATTGTGTAGCAGTCTATTCAGCTTAAACACCCTCATATCAAGACAACTTGCGTGAATTTTAATAATGCTTTTATAACCTATATCATCAAAATATTTTTAATCTTAACTAAAACCTTGGTAGCTTTATAGAGTGCCTAAAATTTAAAAAAACAAAAATTAGTCATTCTTACATATAGGCGGAGTAATAGGTTTAAAAATCCACAAAACTAACTGCGTCTTATATAGTTATACTTCTATTTCAAATCCATATTCACGCAATATAACATCATCAATTATTTCTTCATAGATGCCACCCACCTGATTAAATCCATTTTTAAGATATAAATTAATCGCTGGTTTATTTATCTCTGCTGCAAATAATCTTAAATATTTTGCATTCTTCTGTTTAGTAAGTGCAGTAGCATGATGAATCATTAGACGACCTACTCCTTGCCTTAAATAATCACAATTAACTGCAAATCGTTCTAGATAAAAGGATTGATCATGTTTGTTTTTCCATTCAACATAACTTTCACCTTGATTTGACTCACATAGTGCAAATGCTGCAACAATATCATCATTTTCATCCTCTAATAAATAAAGGCGGTTATGTTCAATATCATTAATTAAAAACTCACAGGGATAGATTTCATCCCATATTGTTATATTATGACTGTTCATATTATCAACTATTTTTTCATATACCGCTTTTAGTTTTGGTAAATCATAACGATTAGCTAATCTAAAATTCATACCCAATTACCTCCAAACTCAATTTTATCCATCTATTTTCCTATCTATTATCATAACTCATTACTATTAATGTGCAGTTTTTAAGAAAATTTTACCAATAGGTTAAAATACACTTATCCTATGCGATTTTCAATTCATTAAAAATGTGATTGATTTCTATTCCTTGAATTGCTTTCTCATAAATGTACAACACTGTTGCACGTTTTTGTTTTCGCTGCTCCTGTCGTAGCGCATCTCCAAAAGTTTGATTTTCTTTTTGTTTGACTCTTGTCATGTAGACATAAGTTAAACGTATCATCAACATCAAGCGTT
This sequence comes from Turicibacter sp., assembly GCA_051646305.1. Classification (GTDB taxonomy): domain Bacteria; phylum Bacillota_I; class Bacilli_A; order MOL361; family Turicibacteraceae; genus Turicibacter. The sequence continues at coordinate 1,696 of JBOFCV010000098.1, read as the reverse complement.
TTATCCCTTGAAGTGAACGAATTTGATAATTAGATAATCCAAAATTCTGTTTCGTTTCTCTAAAGAACGTTTCGATAGGCCAACGCTTTTTATAATGTTTGAGAATTTGCTTAGTGGAGTTATTGATATCATGACTGATGAAACATCTTAATGTTGAAGGATTTAAAACTGAATCTTCAGGCCAACTTAAAATAATTTTAACTTTAAAGCCACCCTTAACTTTCCCTAAATAGGTGTATGTATAATACGAATCGTCTTCGACGGTCACAAGGTCGAGATTTTTTAAATTTAAGGTTTTAGCGAAGGCTTTAAGTTGTATTCCTTTCGGTCGGTGGCCTTTTGGAAATATCTTTCGATTGGTTTTAAGCGCACCCATATAATAGAAATTGTTAGATTTAGCTGCCTCAAATAGAGCTTCACAAGAATACCAACTGTCGGCTAAAATATATCCTTTGTTTGGTGGAACAGGTAATGAAGAAATCATTTTTTTAGCTAATTCAATTTTGCTCATTGACTGTTTTTCATATAGTGAAATTTCATACGGTAAAATCAAATCATCGCAACGAAGCATTAGTGTTACAAATTGATGACCGTAAACCATTCTATGTTCAAGGTGTGAATGATGATAAGAGCACCCTTCAATTGGACGACTAACCTGTGACGAAGGTTTAGTCTTAATACACGTGGTATCATCAATCAATACATAAATAGGAAAACCTGTCTGGATTGAACGATTCCAAATACATTCAACAGTGTAGTTTTGTAACGTTTGATCTACGGCGAAACTATCCCATGAGCTATCATTTAAGAAACGCGAGATACTTGTTCGATGTCGATAGTTAGCTTGAGATACTTTCCCATTATAGGTTTCTTTAATCATGGTCTGGATAAGTCCTTGAATATGTTTAACTTGTGGCTTGGATAAGAAAATATCTAAATCTAAACCACGTAAAAATTTGAAAACTTCATTAGAATTTGATATAATAACTTCTGAAAACATTAACTCATACTCTCCTTGTTGATTGGTTGTCAGAAGCTTAATTATACAGGAGATATAGGTTAATGTTTTTTTATTTTACCTAAAATCTAAAATTGGAAATTTACTGGAAGTAGTTTTGCACATTAATAGTAGTAAAATTATTTGTATACATCATAATTAGTATCAAGTGTGATGTTTTAATTGTATAAAAGCATAAAAAGATATATAATAAAAAAACCAATTTATTCCATAAGAAATTAAGTATCATTACTTTGCCGTAAAATAGAAGACAGGGGAGATTAAAATGAAAGTATCATTTTTGACGAGCGGATTTCCTAATGGATTTACACAAGAGTTTATTAAGTGCATAAAGAATTATTATAAAGATAAAGGTTCGTTTGTATTTATTGCTTCCAATTTTGAGCAACATTCAAAAAGTGATAAATATACAAATATATTCATAAGTATGTTTGCTAGTAACGGTATTCTATTCAATGAGTGTCATGTTATGGATAGTAGAACTACACCTAAGAAAGCTATAGAATACATAGAAAAGGCTGATATTGTATGGATTTCAGGAGGAGATACACTAAAACAGATTAGTTTTTTGAAAGAATATAATCTAATTCCAGCTCTACAAATTAGAAATGGAATTACTATTGGGATGAGTGCAGGTTCAATAAATATGGCTAAGCGAGTTGTTTTAGCAAAAGATGT
>JBOFCV010000082.1:0-1877 GCA_051646305.1 Turicibacter sp. | reverse complement strand
TTATTTGTTGATATGCGAGGTTCAAAAAACCTAGCTGAAAAACATAAAAGACCGGTTTTAGCAAAAATCTATAAGACATATATCTCTGAATTAGTGGCTATATTGAAGAGTCATACGAAAGTATGTGAGATATCTATCGAGGGGGATTGTGTTTGGGGTGTTTTTAATACTCCATACAAATTGGATCTAGATGAACTTTTTGGTATAGGGGCAAAGGTATCATCACTGATAGACATTCTAAACATTAAATATAAAAGGAAAGGTTACTCTGAACTAACTGTCGGTATTGGCATATCTTATGGAACAGCACTTTTAATAAAAGCCGGATATTCTGGCAGCGGGATCAATGAGGTTGTGTGGTTGGGTAAATTGGTGGGTGAAGCAGCAAAACTATGTTCATATGGAAACAAAACAGCTGGTGAGTATGAAATTATGGTCTCCAATGTTTTTTACAATAACTTGAATGAACACAACAAAATGCTGTTATTAAAAAACAATACTTACGATTGTTATCATGGTTATATCATCAATACAGACATGAATGAATGGGTCAAAAAGAATGGATGAAAAAATTTCATTCATTCTGTCTGCAATTAATGATGCTCAAGCAACTATCCGAGCTACAGATGTAAAGGTGGGGGCATTGTTAGCTGGATTGTTGTTACCCATAAGTTACATCGGTGCTATATGGGATTATGCCTTGTCGGATTATACGCCTAGGTTGCTATTAATTATGATATGTATTCTTTTCATTTTATGGGCAACATCAATTAGCATTCTTGTAAAAACCATTTCCGCCGTTGGAAATCCGGCAAAAAACATTTCTGGAGAAGAATATTCAAATGGTAGTTTCTACGGTGGTGAACTGTATAAGTTTACGTTTAAAAATGCATTGCTAAATTTAAACACAAACAAATCTTCGATGAGTGTACAACTATTTTGTAACACTTACCCATCAAGCCAAGTTGATATTTGCTTGGCTTTATCCTTCGAACATATGAAACTAATCTACATTAGAGACATAAAGTTATATAGATTAGATTTAGCATTAAAAACCACAGTTGTTTTTTTACTTCTAGGGATAGAAACATATATTTTATCTAAAATAATTTAGAATTTTCAATACTACCCACAGTAATGTAAATGATGTTATCAGCAGTTCAAAAAGAAAAACTTAGACATATAATATCCATCTCGTTAAATAAAGCTGAGAAAAATTGGGACAACGGTGGAAGCTTATTGATTGAGTCTGTTAATAAAGGTGTAGGAATCGAGTCGCGTGATGGTTTTATCATGGACTCAGCAGAACCATCGAAAATACCAGGACATGATATTGTTACTGATGCTGAAACCGTAATAGATGAATTTGTAGCATTTGTTGCAGATATGAGGGATTCAACCAAGCATCTTTTATGTGCAATAAGTGATAAAAAAGCTAAAGTCTCTGGCCTTCAGCGTGTTTATTATGAGACATCTGCTTTACTACCATCATTAGGATTTATTGTTAGCGAAGAAAATGGCAGCGTAACTGAATATCTCGGAGACGGGGCGCTTGCTTTATTCAGGATTAATCCTGATGATAGGTCAGAAGCTATTTATGCTGCACATCGAGCAGCCAAAAACACTATCGGTGATGCTAGAACCATAATCAATGAGATACTTTATGAACGATATAACCTTCCAGCTATTGACCTTGGCGTAGGATTAGCCACGAGCAAAGCACTTGTAACATTAGTTGGTTTACCACCTAATATGCATCCAAAAGCATTCGGGGAATGCGTTTTTCGCGCAACAAAACTATCAGGTGGAAAAAATGAAATCATCAGCGATGACAACTTAAAATCAATGTGGCCAACCGCTAAAGGAGGCACACTTCG
>JBOFCV010000026.1:0-26949 GCA_051646305.1 Turicibacter sp. | reverse complement strand
TTCCTACGAATAATACACGTCCACCATCTTTAGAAACCTCTTGCATTGCAGCATAAGCTTCATCAATTTTTTTAGATGATTTTTGTAAGTCGATAATGTAGATTCCATTACGCTCAGTGAAGATGTATTTTTTCATTTTCGGGTTCCAACGACGAGTTTGGTGACCGAAGTGTACACCTGCTTCTAATAATTGTTTCATTGAAATTATTGCCATAATAATTCCTCCTAATATTAATTTTGTTTGGCTCCCACAAATGTCAACGCTAATCCCCACTATACTTCATATAGCACTCGGGAACTTGCTCCATTTGTGTGACTATTTTTATTTGCCGTTAATTAATTTATCATATTTCCTTTCATATTTCAATTATTAATCTTTATTTTTTTATTCTATCTACTCTATCTAATTTGTAAGTTAATTGAAGTAAATCTATCATTTTCCTCTACACATTTATCATCTATGTTTATACATTGTAATTAAAAAGAAAAAAAACCACAAGTGAGGTTCTTTTTCTTCATACTATATTTTAGTTGTAATATTCAATATCCGTTTCATCAGCTACGCAAATAATACTTTGTAATAAAAAGGATGGAAAAGTTAATTCTGATAACTTTATATTCTGAGGGTTTGTCACTACTTTGGCACATCTTATACCATCTTGTGTCAAAACCAAAACATGTTGATTTTTTTTTATATTTTTTTGATTAACAGCGTATGTAAAATGGTTCGTGTATCCCTCAAAAACAACTTCAAGTACGGTTACTGAATCTGCCTCTGTTATAGAAAATACATGATCTGATTCATTACCATTCTCATTTTCTTTAGCTATATCATCAACTCCAGAGATCTGTTTTTGATTTCGAGTCACTTTATTTGGTAATTGAATATACAGAGCTATACCAAAACAAATAATTATGACAATTACTATTACCGTGATCCATTGTATACCTTGCATAGCTCCACCCCTCTTACCTAATCATTTTTGTACAGCTAATCACGTTGCTATATTAAGATTTTAACGAAATACATATTCAAAATCAAGTATTACAATGTAGAATTTACCAATATTGGTTTTTTATTATTTTAGTATGTGCTTGCGCCCCATAAATTAGCCTATTTTGACATATAAAATAGATAGTAATTAGCTAAAATACACTATATTTTATCTAAAATAGCAAATTTTGTAGAAATATAGGATTGCTATTCTTGTTGAAATTTCAACTAAATTCTGCGATAGATTTCTTTTTTTTATTTTATTCTCCTTTCTTCATCTATCTTAGTATTACAACTTAGATTAAACCTTCTCTATCATTAAATAAAAATTATAATTAACAATAAACAAAAGATCATTACGCTACTATCCTTAAATCATGCTTATCTCCCTCTAACGATTAATCTTTTTTAACCATAAAAATCAAAAAGAGCTGTATCAAATTTAATTGATACAGCCTCTCAACACTATTATTTTTTTTCACCCATTACTTCTGTAAATGTTGTTGCTAAAGATGCTAGCCCTTGTAATTCAGATGGAATAATAATCTTTGTAGCTTTTCCATCGGCTGCTTTTGCAAATGCTTCAAGGGCTTTCAAAGTCATAACTTGTTGCGTTGGACTTGATGCATTTAACATACGTAAACCTTCTGCTGTTGCCTCTTGCATTTTAAGGATTGCTTCTGCTTCTCCTTCTGCTCTACGAATTGCCGCTTCCTTATCTGCTTCAGCAGAAAGAATCATTGCTTGTTTACGAGCCTCAGCTTCTAAAATAGATGATTCTTTTTGACCTTCTGCTGTTAAGATTGCAGATGTTTTCTCTCCTTCTGCACGAAGAATTTTTTCGCGACGTTCACGTTCTGCACGCATTTGTTTTTCCATCGCCTCTTGAATTTCTTTTGGAGGTACGATATTTTTGACTTCCACTCGATTAATTTTTATTCCCCATGGATCTGTTGCATCATCTAAAACAGCTCTCATACGTGTATTAATAATATCACGTGATGTTAGCGTTTGATCCAGTTCAAGTTCCCCAATGATATTACGTAACGTTGTAGCTGTTAAGTTTTCAATCGCAGCAAACGGATTGGTCACCCCATAAGTGAATAACTTTGGGTCCGTAATTTGGAAATAAACAACTGTATCAATTTGCATGGTAACATTATCTTTTGTAATAACTGGTTGCGGTTTAAAATCGATTACTTGTTCTTTTAAAATTACTTTGTTTGCAACACGGTCCATTATTGGAATTTTCAAATGTAAACCTACACTCCACGTTGCTGCATATGCTCCGAATCGTTCAATTACATACGCATTTGCCTGTGGAACAACTTTGACATTTGATGAAATTAATATCAAAATAATAACAAGAATTACAATACCAAACATAGTCATACTCTCCTTTAATTAAATTATTTTTATTTTACGATAATAGTGACGCCTTCAATTCTTAAAACGTGTAGAACTTCATTTAATTCATACTTGTGTTTAGACTCTGATACTGCTCGCCATATTTTACCTTCTAGCTTCACTTCACCAGGTTCGAATGATTCAATCACTTTAACTACAATACATTCTTGCCCAATTAAATGATCAATATTGGTTTTCTCTTTTCCAATTTTCAACTTTTCTACTGCCCATGGTCGTGTCATATAGACTAAGATGAGTGACACAAATAGAAAAATACAAACTTGGATTAAAAATGAGTCGATGACAAACGCAAATAACATAGCAACCACAGCTCCAATGGCGAACCAAATAGAGACAATTCCTAGTGTTAGCGATTCAACTACTGCAAATAATATAGCAAAGATTAACCAAAGCCATGTGTTAGATATTCCTAAGAAAGAACTGAATAATGTTAACATAATCCCTCAACTCCCTTCGTGCTTTACTACTTACATTATAGCAGAAATATATTGTTTTAGAAGGTAACAAACTCTAGTTTTCCATTTTTTTCTTATTGGCGCGTGGATGAGCCATTAAGTATGCTTGTTTGAGGTGTTCTTTCGAAACATGCGTGTAGATTTGCGTACTTGAAAGATGCTCATGACCTAGTAATTCTTGAACTGACCTTAAATCAGCACCATTATTTAATAAGTGTGTTGCAAATGTATGGCGAATCATGTGGGGGGCGACTTTAATGTGTTGTGCTGTTTGTTTCGTTAATCTTGTTAAGATATCTCGAACACCTCTTTCAGTTAAAGGTGTCCCGACGTTATTTAAAAAGACGTGTGTATTCGCGTGATTTGACTTTTTCAATAAAAGGGGGCGGCTCTCAAGAAGGTATTCTTCGATAGCCTCCACCGCAAATTCTCCAATAGGAATATATCGATCTTTCCCACCTTTTCCATGAACTAAAATAATCCCCTGCTCAAAATCGATTTGTTCTACTAATAACCCACAACATTCCGAGACACGCATCCCTGTCCCGTACAACAACTCAAGTAATGCATAATTTCGACACCCAAGCAATGTATGGCGCTCAATAGCCTCAAATAATGATTTCATTTCTTCTTCGTATAAAAATTTAGGTAGTATATGAGATGACTTAGGCGTCTTAATCATATGAAAGGGATTATGTATGACTACATTTTCCTTAATTAAAAATTGGTAAAAAGATCGTAATGAGGATAACTTACGACTTACACTACTTCGCATCAACTGATTTTGATAACACTTATTTAAATAGTTTCTAACATCGCCATATTCAATCTTGTAGGGATCTAGGATTGCCTCGCTACAACAAAAATCTAACCACTCCTCTATATCATTCTTATAATTTAGAATGGTATGCTTTGAATAACGTTTTTCATACTTGATGAACTCCATATACTGCTCCATTTTTTGATTTATTTCTTGCATCATCTTTCCTCCACCTTCTTATCCACCGCTAATTCATCAAATTTACTCCCTACTCACATTTCACACTAGCAACCGAGTCCTTGGCTTGGAATAAGTTCACGTCATCTCGGCACATTTCTTTAAAAACGTAAGTCTTTCACTTTCCTATTAATAAAAACAGCACCTAAATCTAACTTTAGGTACTGTTTAAAAACATTCTAGACTATTTAGAGATAGATTGCTCATTAATGTCATTAATCAACTGTAGGGCTTTAGATTCGCTCACACTATCCAGCTCGTACATAAATTCATTTTCGGCAATTTGAACTGTATTAGAATCCATTAAAGAAATAGTGATGTAACTTTCTTGACCATTTGCGTATGTTGTTTGAAGATTGATCATACTTCCTCCTGCCATCATCACAACAAATTCTCCCACAGAAGACACAAGGTTCGTACCATTCCACTTATTCACCTCAACTCGGCCTAATTCATCAAAATAATAGAGAACAAGCTCATCGTCAGTTTTAAGCATCCAGTACCCCTTCAAAACATCAAGTGATAACTTTAATTGATACAGCTCATTGTTTTGATAGTATATGGTTTTGTAGTAACTTGTATTATCAATGATGATATCTTTTAGGCCCTCAAATGACTTATACATAATTTTATCTTCTTGATGATAGTAAACGCCATGACTTCCTAATCCAAAACTATTAATATTTTCAGCAATTTTGGTAATCATTCCTTTGTTGTAAACAAATAAATCATTAATAGAATTCGTATATGCAAAATAATTTTGATTATAATCATATTGCATGACATCAGTATCAACTAAGTGAATACTTTCAGTGGCATCCACCAGATACAAACTAACTTCACTTTTGAAGACAACATTTCCGCTATCTTTTTCTATCGTATAATATTTAACACCACTACCCAAAAATGTCGTCGCTTCTGTTTCGAAATTCAGAACGTATAGTTCATTCCGATTGTTTAGATAATATAATCGGTTCCCCTCATCAACAAGCGTATAGTTTACTACATTTTGAATTTCTATTTCTTGATTGGCGTACTGAGTTTGAATAATCAAGTCTCCAACACCTGAATCAAAATCAATATTGGATACTCTGGCAATTGTCTCAAACTTTGGACTATAGGTCGGGACCATTAACCAATCCGTTACATCTTCAAATACTTTATACGTACTTATCGCATCTTCATATAGTTTTAAAATATCTACCTGATTGTCAGCCCATAACAAGACAGTTTGACTTTCTTCATCTAATCGATACGCGATAACATTTTTCTTTTTATAAAGACTTTTCCCTTGATAATCTTTGATATTTAACGTCCCAGACTCATCTAAAACAATAACGAGTTGACCATCTTCTGTAATATCAAACATTTTAACCATTCCATCAAAAACCTTAACGTCTTCATCCTCATCAATGCGATAAATATTTTGGTTTGCTTCCCCGCTAAAATAAATCAGTTGATCTTTTCGAGAAATTTTAATCGTTTCCGCCGAAGCTAAAAGCTCCGGTTTTTTATTTTCTAAAAACCAAATGACCCAACGACCATCCATTTTTTTTATTTTAATTATATTACTCGATTCCTCGTAATCGAAATAATCTACTTGATCCGAGAGTTTGTATTGCGTTAACTCATGATCTAAAAAAAACAAATCATTATCCACCGTCATTAGGAAAATGCCGTCCTTTACAGAATGGCTTAATTCAACTCCCCCTGCCGTTTGATTTGAATGAACATCATTTGTAACATCCGAGTTTATGACATCTTCTGGACTCACAATTTCATTACCTTTTATACCACACCCACTAATAGCCATTAATAAAACAACCATTAGACTTATTAATTTCCTCATTTCCCACTCACCCTCAATGATTAGATTAATTCTTTATATTCATTAATTTTTTCAATTGCACGCGCTGCATACATTGCTTTTTTTTCCTTTTTCTTAACTCTTCCAACTAAATCTTCGAAAATCCCAAAGTTAGCGTTCATTGGTTGGAATCCATCTTTTGAGGCATGCGTGATATAATACGCCATCGATCCCATCGCTGTATGTGGCGAGAATTCAATCATCTCTTCACCTATAAAGAATTTGGCCATGTTAATTCCCGCTACCATACCAGATGCAGCTGATTCAACGTACCCCTCAACCCCAGTTATTTGACCAGCAAAGAATAAATCTTCGCGCAGACGCGTTTGATACGTTGGATTTAATAACATCGGTGAATTAATGAACGTATTTCGATGCATGACACCATAACGAATGATTTCTGCATTTTCTAACCCTGGAATCAATTGAACAATACGTTTTTGTTCTCCCCATTTCAAGTGTGTTTGGAATCCAACTAAATTATATAGAGTTCCCGCTGCATTATCTTGACGTAATTGAACAACGGCATGTGGCGTTTTTCCAGTATGAGGATCTTCTAACCCAACAGGTTTCATCGGTCCAAATAATACGGTTTGCTTCCCACGTTTAGCCATTACTTCAATCGGCATACATCCTTCAAAATACACTTCCTTTTCAAACTCTTTTAACTCAACAACTTCAGCTGAAATTAATGCATTATGCCAGGCTTCAAATTCTTCTTCACTCATCGGGCAGTTTAAATAGGCTGCTTCTCCTTTATCATAACGAGATTTTAAATACACCTTGTTAAAATCGATTGAGTCTTTTTCAATGATTGGTGCTGCCGCATCGTAGAAATAAAAGGCATTGTGACCTGTTAATTCTTTAATGTGCGCACTTAAAGCATCACTTGTCAAAGGCCCTGTGGCAACAATAGTTGGCCCCTCAGGAATTGTTGTTAACTCTTCTTTGATAACTTCTACGTTCGGGTGGTTCATTAACTTATCCGTGATATATTTTGAAAAATCTTCACGGTCAACCGCTAAAGCTCCTCCAGCAGGAACCTTTGTTGCATCAGCTGCCTCCATAATTAATGAGTCTAAGATGCGCATTTCTTCTTTTAGTACCCCTACTGCATTTGCTAATCCATCTGCACGTAATGAGTTTGAACAAACTAATTCACCAAAATATTCTGTATGATGAGCGGGTGTATTTTTAACCGGTCTCATCTCGTATAATTTAACATTAATTCCGCGTTTAGCTAATTGATAAGCTGCTTCTGAACCAGCTAAACCCGCACCAATTACATTTACATATTTCATTCTTTATTGCCTCCTAAATTACTGAGTAGATTATTGATTAATTTCTTATTACAAATGACGATTATATCACAGATTAAGCTTATGACAAAAATGATTTGTATAAACATAGGCATTGATGACAGGGTCCCTCTAAATATAAGGCTGCATATCATAAAACTAATTAATACAAGCATGATTCTAACAGGACGTAAAAGAAGATGTCCACACATTAACGCTCGAACCTCAAATACTTCTTTTAGAATTACGATAATAAAAAAAATTATGACTTTCATATTAAACACCCATTATCTTTTCTTGTTTATACTTAATTCCTTCACCAACTCTTATTACTTTCAATTATAGCATAATTTTACAATTTCCAACCCACCAGATAAAAAAAACCGATGACTAGCTGTGCAATAGAAAGGATTTTAGCGACCTACTAATTCTCCTCTTTATTTGTCTCCAACTAATCATCGAGTATTCATTTCATATTAAGATTCTTTGTATCCACATTCTTTATCTGGACATTGAACTTCTTCTTTTTTACCTTTTACAACTAATAAACTATCACACGTTGGACATTTTCTTCCATTTGGCTTATGCCACAGGGCAAAATCACAATCTGGATACTTACTACAACCGTAGAATAATTTTCCACGACGTGTTTTTTTCTCAACAATTTCTCCTGTTTCACATTTTGGACATTTCACACCAGTTGAAACATGAACAACTTCTTCTTTTGCTTCTTTTTTAATATATTTACATGTAGGGTAAGCACTACATGCAACAAATTCTCCATAGCGGCCACGACGCATAACAAGTGGGGCTCCACATTCAGGACAATCCTCCCCAATTTCAACTGGTGCGATTTTTTCCATATTCTCTTGTGCGTTATCTAACATGGGAATAAAGTGATCATAGAACACTTTTAACTCATCATACCAAATTCTTTGACCCTTTGAAATTTCATCTAAATTGCGTTCCATTCCAGCCGTATATTCAACATTAATAAATTCTGAGAAGAATTCAGACAATTTATCACTTGTTAAAATACCTTGATCGGTTGGCATGAATTTTTTATCTTGAATAGCGACATACCCACGATTTTTTAAGGTCTCCATCGTTTGTGCATACGTTGATGGACGTCCAATTCCTAACTCTTCCATCTCTTTAATTAATTTAGCTTCTGAGTAACGAGCGGGTGGTTGCGTAAAATGTTGTTGTGGTTCGACATCTAATAAACTTAACACATCCCCCTCAGCTAATTTTGGAAGTTGTGAATTTTTTGTTTCCTCAAAACTATATACGCGTAAATAACCATCAAACACTAACACTTGACCATTTACTCTAAATAAGTAGTCTTGTGCTAACACATCCATCGTCGTCGCTTCAACTGTTGCACTTTTCATTAAACTGGCAACTGCACGTTCCCATATTAATTTATATAAACGCAATTCATCACGTTTTAAGTATGATTTCAACTCTTCTGGGGTACGATGCACAGCTGTTGGACGAATAGCCTCATGGGCATCTTGGGCATTTTTAACTTTTTTACCAGCTACAGTCCCCGTTCCCACATAATCAGCACCAAATGTATCTTTCACATATTTCTTCGCATCATCTACGAAGTTGTCTGAAAGGCGTGTTGAATCCGTACGCATATACGTAATCAGACCCACAGTTTCCGATCCAATGTCTACCCCTTCATATAACTTTTGAGCAATTGTCATGGTTTTCTTTGCATTATATCCCAAGCGACTGTGTGCCTCTTGTTGCAAAGTTGACGTAATGAATGGTGTTTTAGGCTGTTTAAATTTATTTTTCTTTTCAACACGATTAATAATATATGGGTCGGTTAACTCGGCAAGAATTGCCTTGACCTCTTCCTCATTTTTAATTTCAAGGTTTTTATTATTTTTCTTCATCAACTCGGCTTCAAATTGAGATTTATCTTTACCAAACATAGCAGAAATCGTCCAATATTCTTCACTCGTAAAGGCCAGAACTTCTTTTTCTTTTTCAACAATTAGTTTTAACGCCACTGACTGAACACGTCCAGCACTTTTACTTTTAATTTTACTTTGAAGCAATTTACTTAACTTAAATCCAATTATTCGATCAAGAATTCGTCTACTCTCTTGAGATTTTACTAAATCCATATCGACTTTTCTTGGATGTTTAAAAGCTTCTAAAATCGCATCTTTTGTAATCTCATTAAATACAACTCGACTATCCAAATCCAAATCAAGTCCCAAAACATCAGCTAAATGCCAACTAATAGCCTCACCCTCACGGTCCGGGTCAGTTGCCAGATAAACAGAATCTGATGCTTTTGCTACTTTTTTCAATTCTTTAATAATTTTTGATTTACCCGTCACATTTTTATAATTAGGTTTAAATTGATCCTCTACGTCAACCCCAAGTCCCCCAGGACCTGTTGTTGCCAAATCACGAATATGTCCAACACTTGATAATACTGTAAAGTCTGGTCCTAAATAATTTTCAATCGTCTTAGCCTTTGCAGGAGACTCCACTATAACAAGATTTTTCCCCATTTTCATCACCTTTTCTAATATTAAACTTATCTCTATGAACAATAACTGTTCAATCACGAGAATTAACACACACATGTTATTTGTTATTTAATATATTATTATCTATTTTCACTGGTTTTAAATAAAAAATAATCAAAAGCCAGAACTTCTTATTTTAAACACATAAATATTACTTCGTTTATTTAGTCTTGTCAACAACTATGTCATAAATCATTGTTGCTAAACTATTAATTTACTCAAAAAACCTCTCATTTTCCACACCAATACTTATGTTTTTTATCTATTTTCCTCATTTTATCATTGAAAAATCCATTTTAAATGTAAAATTATAGTTTTTTAATCTTTATTTGGAATTTAATGATATAATTTTTTTATACTTATTATGAGCTTTCTTTTGGGGGAGATAGACAGATGAAAAAACAAAAAAGATCCAACCTTTATTTATTCATAACAAGCATACTCATTGTTACACTCATTTTATCGGGGATGGGAATTTATACTTCACTCATTAATAAATACACATCCAGCGCTATATCTAAAACAAACACTCCAACCGTTCCTACTGATACGAGTATTAGTGGAGAAAACAACCCCTCCACTCAGCCAGTTGTTAGTACTAATAAAGTCGTTTACTTAACATTTGACGATGGACCAAGTGACTATACAAAAGACATCGTCGACATTTTAAATGAGTACAACGTACCTGCTACCTTTTATTTCATTGGAAAAAATATTTATGGAAAAGAAAGTGAAGTTGCGTATGTGGCCACTAACGGACATACCGTTGGCCTTCACTCTATGTCTCACGATCGTTCACTTATTTATAGCGAAGACGATACAATGGCATTTGTAAACGAACTCATTTCCGTCCAAGAATATCTAGAACCAATCATTGGGTTTCCAACCTATTCAACTCGTGCCCCGTATGGAACCAATCATATGCCGATCGAAACATTTGAAAATGCTGGTAATTCTGGTTTTAAATTTTGGGATTGGTCAATCGACACCAATGATTGGCGTGAAGAAACAACTTCTAAGTCCATCATGGAGTACTTAAACAACTACCCTCTCGAAAACCGCGAAATAGTACTCGAACATGAACTTCCAATCACGCTTGATGTCCTTCCAAGTATTATTCAATTCTTTAAAGACCAAGGCTATTCATTTAAATCACATAACCTTGAAGAGCACTTTCCATATAACTTCCATCGGGATGATCGCTACTAACTTAAGATTCACAACGTAAAAGGGATATTCTTGTTTATCAAGAACGTCCCTTTTACTTATTTTCATGAATGATTCAATCTTTTAATGTCCTAACTCTAATGCTACTTCTTTTACATCTGTCAAACACTTGGCGCCTTGTTTAATCAACTGTAAACTACCGTCTGAGTGAATGGAATTATAATTACCTGGTAAAGCGTATATTGCTTTCCCCTCGTTTATCGCCTTTTGTGCAGCATGCATTGACCCACTTTTATAACGTAGCTCAATAAAAATCAACACATTGCTCAAAGCAGCGATTATTCTATTTCTAAATAAAATTTGATTCCTTGTTGGCTTTACATGTGGCGGATACTCAGTAATCACAAGATTAGTGGTAGAAATATTTCTAAATAATTCATAATTCTCTTGCGGATAAATATAATTGAACCCAGAACCAAGCACTGCAATAGTGCTACCGCGCCTTAGCGAAACAAAATGAGCAATTGATTCAACACCTAATCCTAAACCAGATACAATAGTCCTGTCACTTGTAAGTAAGTCTGACACAATATCCTGACAAGATTTTATCCCATAAGTTGACGGCCTTTTTGCCCCCATAACACCTATTCTTTTCTTATTTAGAAGAGAAATATTGCCTTGATAATACAAGACGAAAGGTGGATTTGAAATCTCTTTCAATTCATCCGGATAATCCTCATCTAAAATTGTCATCACCTGAATAATTGGAGGAAGTTTTTTTATAGCCATCAATTCTGAATCACTCATGGTATGCAACTCTACATCATTTCTTATTCGTTGATACATACTAAACCAATCACCGCTTGTAACTAAACTAAGTGCAATTAATTTTTTTCTTATATTCATAATAGATCACCCATTATATATATACGCTACGCCCTTGTATTATCCTTTTATTTTTCATCTTTTATTTCTTTCACTCTTCCTCAGATCGATTAGGTTTAAGGATTACACCTGATATCCAAGATGTTTTCCAACTGTTTTCATCTTACTGATAATCCCCATGATATTAAGTATAAAAAAAGAGGAGTTGCCTTCTAATTAGACAACTTCCTCCTTAAACTTTTCAATTGCTTTACTTCATTTCATTTAACACTTTTGAACGCACAGGCTCAAAAGATTTTCGATGTTCTAAAATAATACCATGTGATTCAATAGCCGCTAAGTGTTCTTTTGTCCCATAACCCACATGACGCTCAAAACCGTATTCAGGATGCTGCTTCCCTAAGTTTTTCATATAGGCATCACGCGTTACTTTTGCAATGATACTAGCCGCCGCTATCGAAACACTTTTTGTATCACCTTTAATAATTGGTGTTTGTGGAATAGCAATTCGCTCTAATCTCATTGCATCTAAAAGGATGTGTTGAGGTTTAGGATTCAGCTTATTAATTGCTCGTTCCATTGCCATCTTTGTCGCCTCATAAATGTTGTACTGATCTATTTCATCACTTGTACAAACACCTACGCCTATACTAATGGCATGTTTCTTTATTTCTTGATAAAAGTAAAGTCGCTTTGATTCAGATAACTTCTTTGAATCATCAATCCCAAATAGCCAACAATCCGTCGGTAAAATAACAGCTGCTGCAATAACAGGCCCAGCTAGCGGACCTCGTCCAACCTCATCCACACCTGCAATGAATTCAACCCCAGTATATCTTAATTCATTTTCATAAATGGACATGGTAATAAACTTTTGAAATTCATCGTATTCTTTTTGAATTTTATTATCATACTGCTTTAACAATTTTTGAACACTGCTTCGAGAATCTTTTTTCAACTCTTCTAATAATTTATCATCAACAACATCTTGTTGTAATAATGTCTTTATCTCATCTACCTTAAACTTTTCAATCATGTAGCAGCTCACCCTTCGTCTATTTAAAAAAAGCGACAACTTAAGTATTCTACCAACGTTTTTTTGAATAGTCAACACTGTGAGAGAAACTGACGAAAATTGTTTGAATTCGTCAGTTTTTTTCTTTATTTATCCGAACTTTCATTCTATTTTCAGACGAATTTATATTCGATATTCGTTCATATCTGGTAAAAATTATCATTAGCTAGTAACAAAAATATTCTCTTGTCATCTTAGCTTTTCTCTATTTAAGTCTACTCCGACATTTATTCATTCTATTTTATACCCAACCATACATTCTATAGATAACCTGATTGTCCTATATTATTTTCCCACCTTATTTACTTTTAGCATCTTGGTTGTACATTTTTATTAAGCTAATGTTTTTCTCATCACTGCAGTAGACGATTATTAAATGAAACTATTGATTTGTATTAATCTTTCAATTCAAACATTCTAAAAAAAAAAAAAAAAAACGAGTCACATTTTAGGACTACTAAAATGACTCGTTTTTAATTATTCTTTACTTTTGGCTTTAGCTTTTCTTTTCGCTTTTTCTTTAGCCTTCATTGCCGTTATTTTTGATTTTTCTTTAGCTTTCAACTTCGGTTTTGGTTTTGGTTCACTTTGAGCTTTTATAACATCAGCTGGTGATTCAAACGTCAAACGCCCAAGCTTTAAATCACGAATCTCACGAATCATAATTTCATAAACTTTTTCATAATCTACAAATCCACCTGATTGTAAGAATCCACGTTTCAGTCCAATTTCATCAAGCATTGCGACCTTATCCTCTTGAAGGCCACTCATTTTATAACGATCCACTAAACTATTTGGATAATGTTCTGGTAAATAATCTAGTACATGGAAAATAATTTTTTCCATGGGTAATAATGTATCTTTTATTGCTCCCGTAATAGCTAAATTTGTTCCCACACGTTCATCTTCAAATTTGGGCCATAGAACACCCGGTGTATCTAGCAGTTCTAATTCTTGACCGACTTTAATCCACTGTTGCGCTTTTGTTACCCCAGGGCGATCTCCTGTTTGAGCAGCACGACGGTTTGCTAAATTATTGATTAACGTTGATTTCCCAACGTTTGGAATCCCTAGGATCATTGCACGCACGGGTCTTGGACGTAATCCTTTAGATGCTTCTTTTGCAATCTTTTCTTTCAGAATTTCTTTTGAAGCTGCTGTAATTTGTTTGATGGCATTTTGATGAAGCGCATCAATTGTAATTGCAGGTTGTCCTAATTCTTTGAAATGAGCGATCCATTGTTTTGTGACGTCAGGATCTGCCATATCGCTTTTATTTAAAATAATTAATTTCGGTTTATGTTGAATGATTTCTTGCATCATTGGATTACTTGATGAATATGGAATTCTTGCATCTAACAACTCAAAAACGATATCTACAAGTGGTAATTTTTCTGTTATTTGTCGGCGGGCTTTCGCCATATGCCCTGGAAACCATTGTACTGTCATCTTGTCACTCCCTAGTTGAAATAAGTTAATTCTATTTTTATTATGAACAACTTCATGAATCTTCACGCTTATAACTATGCCTATTCATGAAAACCATATAACTTTTCTATCCTAACCACATTACTGGATTTGGCCAAAATTAGCCAGTGGCCATTGAATCCATGTTGCCTTCCCCATAATCTGCTTTTCACTAACCAATCCTATGTGACGACTATCTTTACTATTTGGACGATTATCACCAAGCACTAAATAATAACCTTCAGGAATTGTCGTACAATTTTGAAGTTGACAAATTTCTTCTAATGTAAAATCAAATGTAAACGGATCAAGGTAGGAAATTATTTGTTTTCCCTTTTCTAAAAATGGTTCTTCCACATACTGTCCATCAATATATAGCTTATCCTCTCGATAGTCTACAGTCTGTCCAGGCATCCCCATCACACGTTTAACATAGTAAACATCTTCTGAAAATTCAAAAACAATGACATCAAAAAGCTTGGGCTTATAATTCAATTCCCATAAGATAACAGAATCTTCATCATGTAAGGTTGGATACATGGAAGGTCCGTCGACTTTTACTGGTGTAAAAACATATTTATGGACGATGGTCACGATTAAAAAGATTATTACAAATGTCTTAATCCAATCAAATATTTCTAATAAAATTCGCTTCATTTATTTCACTCCACCCTATTCTTAATCAAGGTTTAAGACTTTATTCACTCTCGTTACCTTTTCATTAGCGAGCTTGTCGCCATTACATTTCATTATATGATTTTCATCAATAAATTATTATAAGCCTATTTTTCATAAAAATAACATGTTTCTTAATAATTTTACCATAAATATGTAATGAACGCGAAAAAATGATGTGATTGTTGCACAAAAAAAGATGTCCTAAAACGTAGATTTTAGGACATCTTAGTTGCAATTGAGGTAATTGTTTTAAAGTATTATCGACGCTCTTTAATACGAGCAGCCTTAGCTGATAAGCTACGGATATAGTTAAGTTTCGCACGACGAACTTTACCACGACGAGTAACTTCGATTTTTTCAATAACTGGTGAATGTAATGCGAAAGTACGCTCTACTCCACAACCGAAAGAAATTTTACGAACAGTGAATGTTCCGCTGATTCCTTTTCCGTTTTGACGCTTTAAAGTTAAACCTTCGAAAATTTGGATACGTTCGCGGTTACCCTCTTTGATGTGTACGTGAACACGTACAGAATCTCCAGCACGGAATTCTGGTAAATCAGTTTTTAAGTAAGATTTAGTAATTTCATTGATTAATTGTTGACTCATTAATCTCACGCTCCTTCATACGCTAGTTCATTCAATTAGATTTTTCTAATTCAGCGGAACAAGGTTCTTGTGCTCTTGGCACAGGTAGAATAATATCATATATACAACATAGTTTCAATACTTTTCTACTATTTTTTCATATCCGTTTTAACCCATGTTAAATTATTACAACGCTCCCGCTTGTTTTGTTGCTAATACCGCTTCACTGAACAAAGCAAATCACCTAAACATCTTTTGATTGATTGTTTCACTTTTCTTTAAAAAATTATTCAAATGACGTCCTTCCTATCAAAAAAAGAATGAGTTTAACTTGAGAAGTTCAAGGCTCATTCTTTTTTTTTAATATGTTATTTTAATGTGGCTAGATAAGCTTTATCTTGTTTATCTAACTCAATCTTTTCTAATAAATCAGGACGACGGGTCTGTGTACGATAAAGTGATTGTTGGCGACGCCATTTTTCAATTTCTTTATGGTTTCCTGATGTTAAAACATCGGGAACCATCATCCCTCGGAAGTCTACTGGTCGTGTATACTGAGGATATTCAAGCAATCCGGTTGAGAATGAATCGTCTTGATGAGATTCTTTTTTTCCTAATACATCGGGTAATAACCGCACAACGGCATCGGTCATCACCATCGATGCTAGTTCTCCCCCAGTTAAAATATAATCCCCAATGGATAACTCATCCGTGACTAAGTGTTCGCGAATTCGTTCATCAAATCCTTCGTAATGACCGCAAATGAAGATTAAGTGCTCTTCATTTGCAAGTTCTTCCGCCTTAGCTTGGGAAAACCGTTCTCCTTGGGGGCACACTAAAATAATACGAGGTTTTTTTTCAACACTTTGACAAACGGATTCTACCGCATCAAAGATAGGTTGAGGAGCAAGTAACATCCCAGCCCCACCTCCATATGGATAATCATCCACTTTATGATGTTTATTTTCTGAAAAGTCACGGAAGTTAATGGTATTCAGTTCAACTGCTTTACGCTCTTGAGCGCGTTTTAAAATCGATCCATTAAACACGCCGTCAAACATTTCTGGGAATAAGGTTAAGATATCAATACGCATTATAATAAACCTTCGACTTCTTCAATAATAATTTCCTTTGCATCCACATCGACTGACTTTACAATTTGTTCAATATATGGGATAAGTGCATCGCGAAGACCTGGGCGTTTTACTGTCCATACATCATTCGCTCCAGTCGGTAAGATTTCAATCACTTCTCCAACTTCTTTTCCTTCTGTTGTTTTAACTTTACATCCGATAATTTCGAAATAATAAAAGGCATTTTCTTCTAAATCTGAAATATCTTCTGTTGAAACAAGTAAGTGACTTCCTTTGTATTTTTCAACTTCGTTTATTGTATTAATATTTTTAAACTTTAACAAATCTGCCCCTTTATGTTCGCGGTGAGAGGCGACTATTACCGGAATATGTTGTCCTTCAAATTCAACGAATAATTGACTTCCTTTTTTAAAACGATCTTCTTTAAAATCTGTGCTTGCCATAACCTTTACTTCACCTTGTAATGCATGTGTATTCACGATTTTTCCTACTTGTAAAAATTCCATAGTGTTGCCTCCTTATTTAAAAAGCAGTTCTTGATTTTATTTTTTTCAAATCAATGACCACTCATTTTGCTTACATTTAAATGTTTTAAATTTGATTCACTTCTTTTTATGATTGACTAACTCTCTTATGTTAATACAAATATCGTCATTATTCAACCCCGTGGCGTTCATGTGGCGATAATCTCTTCAACTCTTACGCGTTATTATGTCCCAAACCTTCCAGATTTAACACTTATTATTCCACTCATTTATCATAGATTGGTTCGTTATATTAGAAGGGTTTACTTCTATTGTCTGATTTAAAAACGCCTGGTTATCATCCCCTTCAATGCTAAGAAACAGTGAATCAAATAGGTTCATATTTTAATTTATTTCGATTCAAGTCTAAATGAAAATGAATCCGTTTATATTTACTACACTAAAAAAACTATCACATCATCTACGATGTGATAGTTTTTTTTATTTAGAAGGTGCGCTTTCTTTAAGGAAGGCTTCAATTTTTGCTTTATTTTCTGCATTACATGGCGTACATGATTTGACTGATCCGCCTTCTTGTATAATATTTTCTGCAAGACCAGCACATCCAGCAAATCCACACGCTCCACAGTTATACCCTGGAAGCATGCTTGTTAATTTTTCAATTCGTGGATCAATTTCAACTTTTAAATAAATATTTGCTATTCCTAATAATAACCCTAGCATTCCACCTACGGCTCCGACGATTAACATCGGTTGGATAACACTCATTCCGTTACCTCCTTCAAACGTGTTTTGTGTGAACAAGCATGATTTGAGCATGATTGGCATTTTAAATCTTCTTCAAGCTTTATTGGGACAGGTGTCCGATTATTTAGCACATACGTCCCAATAAAAATCGTCACAAGTATGGCTAAAACAATTAAACCTGCCATCTTAAACAATCCCTCCGAATCCCATAAAGATAATTGACATAATTGCAGCTGTAATTAAGGCAATCGGAACACCTTTAAATGCTGCTGGAACCGGCGCTTTATCTAAACGTTCGCGAATCACTGCAAAGAGATAAATAACCAATGTAAATCCAAGGGCTGTAAAGAAACTAAAAACGATGGTTTCTAAGAAATTATATTCTTTGTCCACCGCTAAAACAGCAACCCCAAGTACTGCACAGTTTGTTGTAATTAATGGTAAATAGACACCTAATAATTTATAAAGTTTGGGTGAGAATTTTTTAACGACCATTTCAACGAACTGAACAAGTGATGAAATAACTAAGATGAATGCTATAGTTCTCATGTAGGTAATATTAAATGGAAGCAATATGTACTCATATAACGCCCAAGAAACAGCTGAGGCAACCACGAGAACAAACGTTACAGCCATCCCCATTCCAAGCGCTGATTCTGTTTTTTTAGATACCCCAATAAACGGACAAATCCCTAAAAATTGTGAAAGTAAAATATTTTGAACGAGTAATGCTGTTATCGCTATTGGAATTAATGTTTCCATTACGCACTCACCTTCCCTTTCACTTGTGCAACTTTTGCTCTACGTTGACGATAGAAATTTAACATCGCAATAATTAATCCTAAGGCTAAGAATGCCCCAGCTGGGTAAATGAACACTGGAATTGTTAAATTTTGTGGTAAAATTTGAATCCCTAAAATTGATCCTGCTCCTAGCAATTCTCTAAACGTTGCTAAAACAGTTAATCCAAGCGTAAATCCAAGTCCCATTCCAAGTGCATCAAAGATTGAATCCATAACCGTATTTTTATTTGCAAAACTTTCCGCACGCCCGAGGATAATACAGTTAACAACAATCAGTGGAATGAAGATTCCAAGTTTATCAGCAATGGCTGGTGCGTAAGCATTTAATAACATTTCAAGAATTGTAACTCCCGTTGCAATAATAACAATGTAGACCGGGATTCGAATTTCATCGGGAACGATTTTTCGAACACTTGAAACCACTACATTTGAAAATAATAAGACAAAGACTACACTAAACCCCATTCCCAAAGCACTTTCGACCGAACCCGTAACCCCAAGTGATGGACATAACCCAAGTAGTAAAACAAACAATGGATTTTCAGTGATAATCCCATTTTTTAAGATATCAACTTTTTTCATCTTCCTCACCTCTTCCTCTTACTTCTGACTTAAATAATAGGCATTTGCTGTTTCAATGGCTGTTTTAACAGCACTAGAAGTAATCGTTGCCCCTGATAAGGTATCAATTTCCGTACCCTCAACCTGTTTATTAATGAGTTGTGTCATAAATTCAGGTTCTTTCACACGTGTTCCAAATCCAGGTGTTTCACTAAATGCTCCGATATATTTTAAGTTTGTTAATTGATCGGTGTTTATATCGTAACTAATTAAAGCCGTGATAGCTCCACCGTATCCATTTGTACTCACTTCATAAATATATCCTAGCAGTTCATTTTCTGCACCCATGACTTTATAACTGACTTTAACCGCTTTATAATTTGCATCCGCTACTTTCGTCTCATCAAACGATGTGTTTGTTGGAAAGAATTCACGAATCGTTTCTTCTTTTTCTAACTGAATACGTTTTTGTATAATTGGCTGTGTGGCTGAATTGACTGAGGCAATTAAACCGGCTGACACCATTCCTATTATCGCGAGAAAAAACGCTAAGTAGATTGATTTTTTGTCCATTTTAATAGTCCCCCAATCTTAAATGATAAATCCTATAAGCGCAGCTAATGCTACGACTACGACTAATGTTAATAACCAGAAACTTTTTTCACGGATCGTAATAGGTAAACTCATACGCCCCATGAAGCTTTTATCGATGACTGCTTTGAATAAATTCATAAATAAGATAGAGAAGAAAACACCTTCAGGGTAGTTTCCAAGCATACGGATAATAACCGTTAAAATACCAAGTGAAACCCCAAATAATACTTTTCCTTTTCTTGCAACCGGTGATGTCACTAAATCTGTTGCCATAAAGACAGCTCCGAATAATAATCCACCACTTAACAAATGGAAGGTTGGATACCAAATACCTGCTTGACCGTTCATCGCTCCAATGATCCATGTCATCACAAAGACTGTTCCCACATAAAACACAGGAATTCGCCAATCAATAATATGACGTTTAATTAAGTATATCCCTGCCAAAATGATGGCAAATGACACACTTTCACCTAATGCACTTGGATAGTTTCCGATAAATAAACTCATCATTCCCCCATACGGTGCGACCAGTTGCTCATACGTTCCAACGTAAGCATTTTGTGCCATATTTACAAGCGGGGTTGCCATTGAGATGACGTCAGTATTACTTAGTGTGGTTGTGAGTAATCCACCCCACGTAATTGTTACTAATGCACGTCCAACCAATGCGGGATTAAATGGATTGTATCCAACTCCACCAAATAATAATTTCCCAAAGTAAACAGCTACTGCTGATCCAATTGCAACAACTGGAAGTGGTGTTCCAATAGGTAAGCAAAGTGCAAATAAGATAGCTGTAATGATAGGATATGATTTCACGATTAACGATAACCACTCATATCCATTTTTGAATTTCTTTTGACTGGCAAAATACACTGTTTCTGTTAAAATTGCAGCAATAATTGATACTAATACTATTAATGATCCTTTTAGGGCATAAGCTGCTCCCCACTGATAAGCATACACCCCCACTGCCATGACGCTCACAAACAGTAAAACAGCGCTAAATTCATTCATGATTTGTTGCGTACTGCTTCGGCTATGTAAATGTGGTGTTGGTGACCACTTCGCAATTTTTGCCATAATGACCTCATTCCCCTCATTCGTTATTTTCTTAATACCTTCTTGTTTAGGTCCGCGTTACTTTTAGTTTGCCAAATTATTAGTCACTAAAACTTTGCTTATCTTGTAACCCAACACCTTTTTTATTACTTAAGGATTCGTTTTCCTTTGCGAACATGTTCTGTCACTTCGATGTGTGATGGGCAAATGTAGGTACATGTCCCACATTCGACACAAGATAACGTGCTTAATTTCGTTAGCGTTCCTTTATCTTTATTTTGTGCTGCTTGTTTGATTAGAACAGGTTGAAGTCCGATTGGACAATGGTCAGTACAGCGTCCACATTGTACACAGGGTTGCTCATCTTTTTCCATGATGATGTCGTGTGCATAATTTGGGAACATGATTTCCTTAATTTTTGCTAATCCACCTTCAGGACTATTTTTCTTTTTAGTTGGCAACACAATAATTCCACCGACTCCACGGGAAATAATGAAATCTTCATTTCGCATCGCTCCCCCCATCATCGGTCCTCCGACAATAATTTTCACTTCTTCCGCTTCATTAATAAAGCCACCCGCTAATTTAATTAATTCACTTGCTGGTGTTCCGATGCGAACATAGTAAAGACCAGGGCGTTTGATTCCCTCTCCTGACACCGTCACTAAGCGGCGAATTAAAGGACGATTATCCCGAACTGCATATGATGTTGCGATTGCTGTCCCCACATTTGATACCGTAAATCCAAGCTCTGCTGGTAAACGGTCATATTCTTTACCTGTGATGGACTTAATTAGTATTTTTTCCCAACCAAGTGGATAACCATCTGGAACTTCTAACACGGATACTTTGTCTGCCATATTAGCTTTTTTTATTTCTTCTTCTAAAAATTCTTTTAATTGCTTCTTACCTTTTTTCAACGCAATAATTCCATTTTTAGCTTCTGCGGCTTTCATTAAAAACTGGATTCCATCTAACAACCGATCCGGTTGGTCATACATAAAGTGATAATCTGTCGTTAGATAAGGTTCACATTCAACCCCATTAATTAACACGGTATGAATACCTTCTGGTTTTAAATATTTAACGTAAGTTGAGAATCCACTTCCCCCTAGTCCAACAACTCCATTTTTCTTTAATAGCTCTACAATTTCTAAACGAGGTAAATCATCTGGATTTTCAAACGGTACACACGCTTCATGCATCGTATACTTGAAATCATTTAAAATCTTGACACACGGAACCATTTTCCCACTTCGATGCCATTTCTTTTCAATCGCTATTACTTCCCCACTGACACTGGCATGCATCGGGATGTTAATACCATCTGTTCGTTTTCCAACCTCTTGTCCCACTTTTACTAAATCCCCAACTGACACAATAGCTTCACAGTTTAAGTGCGTGTGGTTAGTTAATGGAATAAAAACAAATTCAGAATTATTGTATTCCATTACATCAACTTTTAAAGCAAGATCCTTTTTCCCTGGAATATGTGTGTACGGATCAGGCTTTAATACACTATCAAAAATCCCCATTCTAATCCTCCTCATGGTATAAAACGTTAAACATTATAACCTTTTACCTTTTTTATTACTTTCTAAATGATATGTACGCCACTCCCTTGATATAATACCTTGTGAGGTATAACCGGTTTCATTTGCTATTAATACTCTAAATAATAGCACTTACATTGGATATTATACTAAATAGAAATGAAAAAATAAATAAAGATAAGCATTTTTTTACATTTTATGTAATTTGACTTGTTTTTATTTGTGAATTTTTATTCATACACGAGTGCTGACGTTAATCAACAATTCACAAAAGATTGTACATTTTTTCACTAATGGTTATAACGTTTTAATACACTCAATAAAATATGTTATTTATTAGTAAATTTAAACATTATCTTCCTGTGATAGACTATTAAACGACTTTTTCACATCCGATATTGACTCAAAATCTTAGATTGACTTTTATTTTCCTTCCCTCGCCCACACGCTTTCATCACTTCTTGTACTTTTATTTAAAATAACGACTACTGTTATCTTTCTTTTCATATAGTTAAATGTAGGATTTTAGTATAATGTGTTCTAATATTTTAAAAAGAAAGCGTGTATGTTATAATTATCCTAATTAATTACTGGAGGTGTCTTATGGGGTTGCGTCAAGCAAAATCAACGTTATTAATTTTCACTTATATCTTCGCGATGTTTTTATTACCGTTTATCTCAATGTACGGGTTAATCGCTTTTGTCCCAAGTGCTAACGATGCATTTTTACAGGTGATGACAAATTTCATTTCTTATGTCTTCTTATTGGTGATTGTCTTTGCTTTATTTAAACAGGAATTAATGAATGACTTTAAAAAAATTCCGAAGATTTTAAAATACATAAAAGGTATTTTAATCGGTTGGCTTATTTTATACGGCTGTTTAATTATTTCAAATATCTTAATGATTTTCGTCTTTAAGGCTAATGAATCATCTGTTAATCAACAAGTGATTGAAGATATTATGAAAGTGTATCCAGGTTTAATGGCCATTACAACCGTCTTCTTTGCTCCAATTGTTGAGGAAGTTGTTTTCCGTTACACGATTATGAGTCGTTTAAAAAATTATCCATATATTGGGCTGGTTTTAAGTAGTTTACTCTTTGGTTTCATTCATGTCATCAGTGCCGGTGATTTCATTCAAGCCATTCCTTATGTCATGATGGGATTTGCTTTAGGGTATGTTTACCATAAAAATCAAAATATATGGTATTCAATCGGCGTTCACTTTATCCAAAATCTATTCTCGACCGTTATTTTACTATTAAGTATCTTCTTCTTGTAATTTAACATTAAAACAGGTGTGACTCTTTTAAAAAGAATCACACCTGTTTTTTTAGTTTATAAACTTAAGTATCCTGCCTATGAATGAAAAATAACTGTTTCTTCTCTCTATTCGCGCACCCCATTTATGATGAACCCTTTAAAACGTCATCATTAGGAGGTGATACACGATAAATGTCACTACATATGCAACACCCAATCCAAACGCAATCATCATCGCGGTTAATTTAGCTGATTTCGTTTCTTGATACATCACCCCAACCGTCGATAAACAAGGGATATAGAGTAACGAGAAAACTAAGAAACTAAAAGTTTGAATCGGCGTAAATAACGTGAGTAATCCTGCTTCTCCCCCACCTATAATAATGCTTGATGAGGCCACTAACTCTTTTGCCAAAAATCCCACAACTAAACTACTTCCAGCCTGCCAAGTTCCAAATCCGAGTGGAGCAAAAATTGGGGCAATATAACCACCAATCAGTGCTAGATAACTTTCATTCGAATCCACATGCATCCCGCTCGGTCCCATGACATTTAACACCCATAATAAAATAGAGCCTAAAATAATAAACTTTCCAGCCGTATGCATAAAATCATTTCCGCGACTTAAAGTTTGATTCAAAAGGTTTTTAAGTTGTGGCATGCGATAAGGTGGAATTTCTAAGACAAAGTTATCTTTTGAATTCTTAAACACAGAAATCGATAACAATTTGGCGCTCAATAACGCCACTATAACACCTAGGCCATATAACCCCATGATGACAAATGCTTGATATTTTTCAAAAAATAGCCCGACGAACAACACATAAATCGGTAACCGTGCTGAACATGACATAAATGGAATAATCATCATCGTTTTGATGCGTTCCATGCGATCAGGAATCGTTCGGGTAGCCATAATTGCTGGTACATTACATCCAAATCCCGTGACCAATGGCACTACAGCTTTCCCATTCAAACCAAAACGAGAAAATAAATAGTCCATCACGATGGCGACACGTGCCATATAGCCTGTGGCTTCCATGAGTGATAAACAAAAGAATAAAATTAAAATCTGAGGTAAGAAAATAATAATCCCACCAAGTCCTTTGACTAATCCATTAATGAGAGCTCCGTAAACAAAACCTTGAGGTGATGCGCCAAAATTGATTAACATTTGTTCTAACATCGGAACCAACCAATCACTAAGGACATTATTAAACCCCTCGGATAAAGGGTTTCCTACCCAATCAAAGGTGATCATGTAGATGATAAACATAAATAACAAGAAGATAATGATCCCGATGACCGGGTGTGTTAAATAGCGATCCACTTTATTTAACGTCGGCAAAACATCAGGTTTATACCCTTGAATTGGCTCGACACACTCACGGTAAATTTTATAAATCCATTCCCGGCGTTTATTAAAAATGGCTCCCTTTATGGACCCCGCAACTTTATTCGTGATAATCTCATTCTCTGTTTGTAAAATAATGGCCCGAATAGAAAGCTCATTTGCTACACTAATATGTTTGAGGATGCCATCATTTCCCTCTAATAACTGAATGGCTAACCAGCGTTTATCCATTTTGGTGTGAACAGTAGCTAATTGGCTCATCAATTTACTAATCGCAGTCTCGACTTCACGCCCATAATATAAATTAAGCTTTTTACTACTTTCTAACGTTTGAATGTTTGTACGAAGTGGCTCAATCCCCTCATTTTTTCGAGCAGAAATCAGATGAACCTTTACCCCAAGTTGCTTTGCAAGCTTTTCTTTATTAATTTTAAGACCTTTTTTCTCCAATGCATCCATCAAATTTATGGCAATAACTGTTTTGGATCCTGTCTCTAGTAATTGAATTGTTAAATGAAGATTACGTTTTAAATGCGTGGCATCCACAATATTTACAATGCCATCGTACGATTCTTTTAGTAAGGCGTATGTCACAACCCCTTCATCTTCACTGCTCGGCGTTACACTATAGGTTCCAGGTAAATCAATTAATACATCTTCTGAATTCTTTATTTGACCTTCTAACTTGTCAACTGTAACCCCACTATAGTTTCCAACATGAGCATTTGCTCCTGTTAAACTATTAAACAAGGTGGTCTTCCCTACATTTGGATTCCCAATTAGTAAATAGTTCATTTTGCTCCCCATTCCCCCTAGTACATGTCGATATTATATCATTTCAATCATGATTTTTTCTGCGTCTTTTTTACGAATACAAAAATCCACTTCATCTATCGTAATATAAAATAAATGTCCAAAATTAAGAACGTTTAATACTGTAACTTCCGACCCGATGGCAATTCCCATATCGAATAATCGACGTGAAAAACTCACCGAAAGGGTATTAAAATTTAAAATAACACCCGAATTACCTTTTTTAAGTTGAGCTAAATTCATCAAGCTCGCCCTCCTTTAGTGATAACAATTATCAGTTCGTGATATTATAACATATGCATCATCACCTGTCCATGTTAACAATAATGAATATCACTTATTTTTTGTTCTTTTACTTATTTTCTTTTACTTATTTTTTACACATAATTTACTGAAAGGATTAATACATTCATTATAGGTGAATAAATATGAAAAATATAATGAAATCTGTAGTTCTTGTCTTATTTTTAATTGTTTTATTACTTTACCCTGCCCCAATTATCGAAGCTGTAAAAGTCGGACTTTTAACATGGGTTGAAAAAGTAATTCCTGCTCTCTTTCCCTTTTTCGTTTTAACGCGATTAATGATTTATTTTCAATTACCACAAATGCTTGGGAAGATACTTTCTCCCCTCTTTAAACATGTATTGAAAATATCACCCATTACCTTTTTCATTATTTTAATGAGTTTGATCAGTGGGAATCCTTCAGGGCCGAAACTGGCCGTCGATTATTACGAAAAAAATCTGATCAGCGAAAGAGAAACGCGAGGTATTTTTTACTTTTGCAACTTTGCAAGTCCCCTATTTATCATTGGAACCATTGGCGTTGTCCTCTACTCATCAACAGCCATCGGCTATTTAATGCTATTTGCTCATTTCGTTGGTGCAATCGTTGTCTTTATTTTATGTTATCCGTACTTTAAAACAAATACTTCTACATCCATTGCCATTCAATTTCCAACACAATCATTTGCCGAGATTTTAATTGATTGTATCGAAAACAGCATTCAAACCTTATTACGCGTCGGAGGTATTATTGTTTTTTATTACATCTTAACTGCTACACTTCAAATCATCCAGGTTGTGTCAATCTTTGATTCAGTGTTATTACCGCTTCTTCCAATAGGCACACTTCCAACCACGGAACCGTTAATTGC
>JBOFCV010000008.1:0-3223 GCA_051646305.1 Turicibacter sp. | reverse complement strand
GTGTGTGGCATTGCTTGCTCTCCTTCTACTGTGTGACCGAATGAGCTCGCATTATGATTTGCCAGTGGTGTACTGTTTAGGGGGACAAACTACGATCCCTACATGGAAATTGTTATTTCATTTTAAGTTGTTGATATTGTTCACTTTTTTAATGCGGTGCTCTACTGTTGTTGTAAGAGCGCTTGGTCCATCACTCATTGATATTCAGGTTCGTGTTGTATGGAATGAAGTGTTCCGAGATACCAAAAAGTAGTACCCATTGAGGCGATGCTGATGCTCAAGCAGGTGCTCAAGTTATTTTGGCATTCGCTGGCCGCAAGTTACCTTACTGTCTTCAAACCAGGACATAGCTCAACGAGTCATGCAGATAGGCGTGTTCATTGTTGTGTTTATTGATATTCTTGGAGAAGGGAAATGAAAGTGCTCTTGTAAGTTCGGTAGCTCAAGAGTCCCTGGTGGTTTTAAATTAGGGAATTCCTGTTGCGATGTTTCTTGAATCAAGCAGCAACCATTTCAACCAAAAGTGACGGGCAGGATTACGGTGAGGGTCTCAGTAGAGGGAATTTTGCCCATGGTTTTCTAGACACTCTGTTGCTGAACATAGACGAAAAAATTTGAATTTACGACGACAACCCAGCAGGTAAAGTAATGACGAAGCATCTTTTCGCAACAATTATTTACGCTATAGAAGATACCCTAGGCCTTTGGTCTGGGACTAGGAAAAATGAGCAAATCAATAAATTCCATTTTGACAAACACCGTGAATATTATCGTGGTATTGACCTGGCAGAGAGTAGCCATGATAAACACGAGTCAAAGATAGGTGTTTTATTTAGGCGATTACATCATGGTTGTAATGTTCCTTCGGTCATGATGGATAATCACTTTGATATATTAGAGAGTATATTCAATTGTTTATCTCGCGAGTCGACACTCTTTGAGTCTTTTGCCGATAATGCAAAAGAGTTTTATATTGAGAAGGCACTACTCCCATTAATCTGCGTAGATATCTTTACTTTTTGTCAAGGTGCGGATGAAACATCGATATATTTTCATCTTGACCGCATCCTGAGAAAAGATACTTTGCTTAAAGTAGATGATAAATATGAAGTTTTAAATAAATATACCGCACAAAAACACGTCCAAGACTATATTGATTTTTTGTTTAAATCAGAGGGTTCATCTAATAAAGAGTTTTTAATGCCCTACATCCTGACGTATTTAGATGATTTTTATAAAAAGAAAAATCAAACTTGCCGACACTTAAATAAGCTGATCGATGAATGCAATAGCAAACCTTCTGATAATGAACGAGATAAGTTGATTTTGGATTCAATAAAGGCAGCATATACTGCGATTATTATCTTGCAGGACATAAATTATAAAACCAATAAATTTAGTTGTTTTTATGAGTATTACCATACTTTGATTGATGGTGATAGAAATGCCACTTCATTACTGCGTACTTATAAAAATGCCCTCAGTGATAACTACAGTGGCATTGCAGAGCTTGCAACTAGCTTCAATTATAGTAACTATCCATTTATAGATCGAAAAGATAGTAATGTGCAAAAGATAATAGAAATAATTAATTATTATTTGTCCTCTATTATCTTCATCTATCCAGTTGGCATAACAGGTGATTTATTGGCTTGCAGAGAAGAGCTTGAAGCCCTCTCGGCTATGGTAACTTTACCACCTCAATTTAGCATACCGATGGAGATTATTAATAGTCACAGGGGTAATAATTTTTATGAAGATATATTGAAATCTGAGTATACTTACGTTTTTAACAAAGAACTTTATCATCACTTTCCTAGGTTGGCAAACAAAGTTGTCAATGAATATAAGCCGCTTTACAATGGTGAGCGTCAGATCAAACAATTTGCCAATCAATACACACCACTAATTAGAGCCCTAGACTGCATACAGAAAAATGATGCAATCACAGCGCTGGAAATCATTACTGATGCATCAAAAATAGAATTTAACTTGTTTGGGTTTGTTAAACATGCACTTGCTATTCTTAATGTAGGTTTGATGTATAACTTCAAGAGGAGTAAGGTTAGATATGATTACTTATTACCTCAATTAAATGATATTATAAATCATCAGGGAATTATTTCCATACCAATACAAGACTCAATGTTTTTTGAACATTTCTCTTGGTTGTCAAAGGATGATTATTATACTCACTCAATTATTATGCCTGGAGTTACTAATAGCTATATATTGTCCCAAGCTATTTACTGCTACAACTTCACCATAGCTAGGCATACCGTCGCAAAGTGTGATATTAATGTAAATGATCTTGAGATTCACTCAGTAAAATTATTGCATTTGAACTATTCATCTCCATTGATAATTCACGATTTACTTGAACGTCTAAATTTTATTTCAGGCAAGATTTTAAAATTTATAGACAGTGTGAGCTTAGCGCCAACCCCAGAATTGTTTGCACACGAGCTATTTAAAAATAAAATAATTGACGTGGGAGAACTTACGGATAATCTTATCCACTGTGTACCTGGTTCTTCGCTTGGTGTTTGTCTTTTGGATTATTCAAAAATAATTTTATTTTTTTCTGTCCCAGGTGACAATGTCGAAAACATTGTTGAGTTAGGTAAAAATACACGAGTGGTAGAGTTGTTGTTTCGGGCTTATCAATACCATCAAACGTTAGACGAAAGGCACAAAAAACAGTGATCTCTTCAGACCAAAAAAACTGAGATGTTCGCAATAGACTCCTCTCCGGCTTTGCCGGAGAGGAGTCTCGTGTTGGCATCAAATGATTCCTTTTCTGTAACTAGCGGGCTATAATGGTAAGCCCCGCCAGCCTTATCCAAGTCGGTTCTGATTTTTAACCACCAGTGTTCAAAATGTGATATTCACAGATATTATTTGATACGAATATCAAAAATATCACACAAGAGGACTCAATGGATGTTCTTTTTTGGTTTGCATATTTTATTACCAGAGCTTTACGTAACTATTTACGAATATGAATATAAAACCATTGCTAGATATGAAGCCATACTGATGAATATGATTGCCAAACACCTATGATTAAATTTATTGACAAGCTGTGCATCAGAACTTGGCATATTCTGTAAATATATTTACCCATGCTCGGTGGCATCCATTTGAAAAACGAAGTAATTTATTTTCCCCATGTGTTTTTATCTATGATGCCCGTGAGAGCATGGGGTAAGTAAGTTCATGT
>JBOFCV010000558.1:0-3493 GCA_051646305.1 Turicibacter sp. | reverse complement strand
CTAGTGTTGCTACTTTAAATGGGAAATACGTATCACTCTGTCTATAGTATTTCCCTGGCTAATTCGTTTATTCGCCAATTCCACCGCTTTTACACCACCGCTTTTAAAATAAAAAATTATGCAAAAAAAAGATTAACCCCCGAGGAGTTAATCTTTTTTTCTATCTATTCATTCTATATACGACAGGGGAAAAAAACTAGGTATTATATGACTACCTATAAAGCTTGAACACCCTGATATGACGACATCCTGCGTGATTAATAACAATTGCTTTCATAACATCTATCGCCCAAAGATATGAACCGTAACTAAAATCTAGGTAGCTTTATAGAACGACTAACATTTTAAAAAACAAAATGAGTCATTCTAACATATAGGCGGAGTAATAGTTTTAAAAATCCAAAGAACATACGAAGTCTTATATAAAATGGCTAAATTTTAGACTACACTAAACGTGTTGTCCATTTTTCTCCATCCCAAATTGTTGTTGCAATATCGTTATAGAATTCAGGTTCATGGGAAATAAGTAAAATAGATCCTTTATATTCTTTTAACGCACGTTTTAATTCATCTTTTGCATCCACGTCTAAATGGTTCGTCGGCTCATCGAGAATTAAAACATTTGATTCACGGTTCATTAATTTGGCAATACGAACTTTGGCTTGCTCTCCACCACTTAAAACCATTACTTTACTTTCAATATGCTTATTCGTTAATCCACATTTAGCAAGGGCAGAACGTGCTTCCCCTTGTGTTAAGTGAGGGAATTCATCCCAGAACTCTTGTAAACAAGTCTTGTCTTTTCCACCTTTGATTTCCTGCTCGAAGTAACCAATGTGTAAATGCTCACCTAACTCAACAGATCCAGAAATCGGTTGAATTTCACCGATAATACTACGTAATAACGTTGTCTTACCAATCCCGTTCGCTCCACAGATCGCGATTTTTTGCCCACGTTCCATTGTTAATGTCAATGGAGAAGATAAAGCTTCCGTATATCCAATCACTAAATCTTGTGTTTGGAAAATGTAACGACTAGCTGTTCTTGCTAATTTAAAGTTAAACTCTGGTTTTGGGCGTTCTGAAGCTAATTCAATCACATCCATTTTATCAAGCTTTTTCTGTCTTGACATCGCCATATTACGTGTTGAAACACGTGCTTTATTACGCGCAACGAAATCTTTTAAATCAGAAATCTCTTGTTGTTGCTTTTTAAATGCAGACTCTAATTGTGATTTCTTCGCGTCATGAATACGAACAAAGTTATCATAATCACCTACATAACGATTTAATTCTTGATTCCCCATGTGGTAAATTAAGTTAATGACACTATTTACGAATGGGATATCATGTGAAATTAAAATAAATGCATTTTCATATTCTTGTAAGTAACGCGTTAACCACGTCACATGGGCTTCATCTAAATGGTTGGTCGGCTCATCAAGTAATAAGATATCTGGTTTTTCAAGTAATAATTTAGCTAATAAAACTTTTGAACGTTGCCCACCACTTAACTCAGAAACGTCACGGTCAAGTCCAATTTCTTGTAACCCTAACCCTTTTGCAATTTCCTCGACACGGGCATCGATAATATAGAAATCATTATTCGTTAAAATATCTTGGATTACGCCAACTTCATCAAGTAAAGCATC
This sequence comes from Turicibacter sp., assembly GCA_051646305.1. GTDB lineage: Bacteria > Bacillota_I > Bacilli_A > MOL361 > Turicibacteraceae > Turicibacter. The sequence goes on along the minus strand of JBOFCV010000558.1, from coordinate 1,841 downwards.
CATTTTATCAGGGTCAACTTCACCCATTTGCATATATAAATCATTTACTTTAGCTTCCATATCAAATAAATATTGGAAAGCTGTTTTTAACACGTCACGAATTGTCATTCCCGGCGCTAAAGCCACGTGCTGATCTAAATATCCGATACGAACATTCTTAGACCATTCAACTTTACCTTCATCAGGAACTAATTTTCCCGTGATAATATTCATAAACGTTGACTTACCCTCACCATTTGCTCCGATTAATCCAACGTGTTCTCCTTTTAATAAACGGAACGATACATTTTCAAAAATGGCACGATCCCCAAATCCATGACTTAAGTTTGATACATTTAAAACACTCATACGTCACTAACTCCCTTCAAAACAATGATAAATCCACATGATGGCATCATGAAAATTTTCCTTATTCGATTATATCTAAATTTTTGAAATAAGAAAAGAAAATTTTCATCTTTTCTATTGTCAATTATGTGCAAAACGCTTTTATTCCGATACCGTACCCTGCCCATTCAACAAACGAATTTGATTTTCCCATTCCACACGCAACGTCTCACGCTCTGAAACGGTGATCACCTCATCACTAATTTGCATCCGTTTAAACTTAGCACCCGACAAACCATATGGCGCATAAATCTTCGTATAAGGCACAGCACGCGTCACCGCATAACTCCCTCCAGACACCCCATAAGGAATAATATAGGCTTGGTCAAGGATATAAGCCTCCGCTTTAGCATACAGTTCATATCGAATATCCAGATTCCCGACCTCATCATTTGCCATATCTTTTAGACTTTTAAATTGATACAACCCAATTTCTTCTTTGATTTTAGCATCATCCCCCACCTCACGGCCACTAAAATTCAATCCAAATACTTTTAACATATCTCCACTATCCGGATCTAAAATATCAAGATATGTTTTAGGATCCCCATAATCAGGTGACCAAGCCGTTGCAAAGACTAGATCAGCATTCACTTGTTCAGCCCGTTTAACCGCCACTAAACTCTCTGTGTTACTTATGATTAAATTAATGATGATGTCTTGGTTTAAATTTTTCTCAAGCGTTGCCTTTAGGGCTTGAGCACTTCTAAATGACATATCATTATCACCATTTACTTGTAAATCCAAGTAAACAGGGAATGATACCCCTTCTTTTTGTAACGCACGTTTCGCATCACTCATTAATAGGCGCGCCACTTCCACATTGTAATACGCCATTTGGCCATCATTTAAATCTAACCCCTCTGGATATAGCTTATCATTTAGTTTTGTTAACTGCTCTGAGACCATCTCACCAAATGTTTTCCCGCTGCTTGAGTAGACAAAATCAGGCTTAGACAACGTATTACGCAATGACGTATATTTCAAATCTTCTCCCACTTCCTGCGCATTTACCATTGACGTGTTCAAAGCAAATACAATGGATTGACGGAATTGTTGATTTAAAATCGCCTTCTTCGTATCAGCACGTTGCTTCTCAGTCTTAACCGAAACATCTTGCGTCTTATCAATCGGTGAGGCATAACTATTTCGGTCAAATACAAACCCACCAAAGAATGAAGCGGATCCACTATCTGTTATAAAAATAGAATCGCTATATTTCTTCTTGGCAATCTTATACATTCCTGGGTTATTCGCATAAACAGGCGCTGATTTTAATTCCCCGCGATCAAACATCGTAAAAATGCTGGTTGGATCACTTTCACCGAAATATAATAACCTGACGTTTGGAATATAAACATGTTCAATATCCCAATAATTTGGATTCATTTCATACTCAATCACTGATTTAGGTGTAAAGTTTTTTAATAAATAAGCACCATTGTATAAAATAG
>JBOFCV010000542.1:0-2560 GCA_051646305.1 Turicibacter sp. | reverse complement strand
ATCCCATTGTTTATTGCGCTGGGAATAATCGTTTATATGTTTAAGAAGCAACCTATTAAATAGGTAGAAAAAAAGACGAGGATACTTGATAGTTCAAGCAACCTCGTCTTTTTTTATTTTTTATTTTTAGATTCTTCATTTACATGTCGAATAATTTTAACATCGCATTTTGCATGTTTAACAATATCATTTGAGACACTGCCAAGTAGGAAACGATCAAATCCAGATTTGTTACTTGCACCACAGATAATTAAATCTACGTCGTATCCAGGGGCAATAACTTCTGCAATCGCAAGTCCTGGAGATGAACTATAGGTGTGAACGATTTCTACCTCTTTAACTCCCATTTCAAGAGCTAACTTTTTATAATTTTCCAACTCTTCAATCATGTAATCAGAAAAGTCTTGTTTGAAAATATGAGTGGTAGATAACATGCCAGTTGGATCAATAGGAGTATATATAATCGTATTTTTCTTAATGTGACAAATTGTTAATTTTGAACCATTAGATAGAGCAGTTTGAGCAGCTGAATTAAAAGCCATTTTTGATTTTGCGCTATCATCGACGGCTACCAAGATGTTACGGTACATAATGGATTCTCCTTTCGATAGTCATATTCTTAATATAGTATCTACTATTAGTATACTATAAAGATAGGTAAAACGCTAACATTATTCGCCTATAACATCTGACATATTTCAACTAAATGATATAAATTACGGACTTTAAGTAGCAGAATCAACAGGTGAATCATCTGCGGCATCATCTAAAAAAATAGACAATAAAACAATAAGGACAGTAAAAATAATCTCACCAAGCGATGAAATAGAAACAGTTTTCATCCATTCATCAACGTAGTGAACCACAAGTAATGAACTAAAAAAATCAATTAAATGTTTAATGATAGTCAACTGAAAAGCTGTTAAACGAGTAGCTGTTGTTAATTGTTCATGAAATAACTTTTCAAAAGCCTCGATGGGAATACTGACGATAAAGATTAGGAAGATATACATAAGAACTGAACTAAAAGAGGCATATTCAATCCCTGAAAAGTATAAGAGCCCGATGAAGGGGACGAAGACAACAACCAAAAGAATGAGGATGACAAAAGAAAACCCCAGTATATCTTTTAAATATTTCAAAATGAGCACTCCTTATTAATAAATTAGAATGAAATCAGATGCTAATTTTCATTGATGAGAGTATCTGATGTGAGATAAAACCAAAGAAGGTGTTAATCATCAAATCTTTATTATCATATAACAAAAAAAGGTAAGACTCAATGAGTTTACCTTTTTTGTATGGTCGATGACGACTATAATTTAATAACTTTAACTTCACCTGGCTGTAAGTAAACTTTTAAGTTACGGTTTAAGTCAAACTCGTAAATGTCACGTTGCCATTCATGAGTTGAGTAAAGTAGGTCTCCCTTAGTTGCATAGTTGTTTGATAACTGACGTAAGTCTTCTAAATGAACAGTTAATTCAGATGAAGAGTAAACATCAGTATTAGCAACAATGACGAATAAGTTATCGTTAGAATGACCACGTTTACCTTCTTCGATATATCCGAATCCAATCGCGTGATCGCCAATGTTATCAAATCCAAGTCCAACAAAGTTATCCATATTAGTGAATGTTTCTAAGTGGTTATGACGGATTGTTGAGATAATATCTAATGTATCAGGAATATCCCAACGCATGTGGTTTAAATAGTGAATCGCATATTTATCAAATAATGCTAATTTACCAAAGTAACGATCTTCGTGGTTTAGCATGTATTGTTCGTTATCACGACAATCAAGACCTGTGTTCATCGGTTGTGTTTCATAAACTTCTTGACCTGAGTTAATGAAAGGTACACCATTTGGCATGAACATATTCATAATCGTTAACATTTTTGATAACGTACGTCCACCTTCACGTGCAGCTAGTCGAGGTGTATCATGCGTTTCCCCACCTGCAAAGACTGGACACGCTAAGTGACGAGATTCATACATGAAGTTGTGAGTGCGGTGCTCCCAAATACGAGGTTCTTGATAGAATCCGTATCCAATAATCATGTTATAGCCAATATTACGGCTGATTAGTGCATTTTCATCTTGTAGTTCTTCAGCGATGAAACAGAAGTCTTCATCGACAGTACGTGCATTTGTAATAATACGATCCACTAATTCAGATGGAAGGGCATGTCCCATGTCAATACGAGCCCCATCAATTCCATATTGTTCTTGGTAGTGAGGGATCACATTAGCAAGCGTCTGCCATAAGCCTTCGTTAATGACATTTCCTTTGTACATATTTGATTTAATTGAATCAAATAAGATATAAGGAGGAACTTCTTTATCACCTAAGTATTTTTGACTTTCTACGGGATGATCCATATACATACGGAAGAATGTGACATCTGTCCATGGAGGTTGTGGATCATTAATATGATCAGAGAATGCGGGTGCAACTGTTAATCCGAATTCGCGTTGTACTAATTCAAGAATTGAAGCACCTTCAGTGGCATGATATTCTTCAACCACAGTTGCCCATTTTAAAGGATCTACAATATT
>JBOFCV010000482.1:0-3278 GCA_051646305.1 Turicibacter sp. | reverse complement strand
TTACAATCGGCGATTTTTGTCTTATTAGTAGAAATGTAACTATTAATTACAATACTCGTATTGGCAATAATACCAAAATAATGGATCTCACCCATATTACAGGTAATTGTGAGATTGGTAATGATGTTTTTATTAGCGTACTAGTTAGCACTACCAATGATCGTGCTATAGGAAAACTAGGTTACGACGAAGATCGTGTTAGAGGACCAATGATTAGTGATGAAGTAGCTATTGGTGCAGGAGCTAATATTCTACCAGGAGTCAGTATTGGGAAAAAGTCTGTTGTTGCTGCTGGATCAGTCGTCAGCAAAGATGTTCTCGATAGCAAAATGGTTGCAGGTAATCCAGCAAGAGCTATTAAAAGCCTTGAGGAAAATAAATAACTATTATGAGCATCGAACAGTGCCAGATTATTCATCTACCAAAAATCCAAGATCCTCGAGGAAATTTAACATTTGTTGAATCTAATAACCATATTCCTTGTGAAATTAAAAGAGTTTTCTATTTGTATGATGTTCCCGGTGGCTCGGATAGAGCAGGGCATGCACTCAAAAAATGTAATCAGTTTTTAATAGCGATATCTGGAAGTTTTGATGTCATTATTGATACTGGTTCTCAAAAATATAAATATCATTTAAATCGCTCTTATTATGGTCTTTATATACCTGCTCTTCACTGGCGAGAAATTGATAACTTTTCTTCGGGTTCAGTATGTATGGTTCTAGCATCAGAATTATATGATGAACCTGATTACTATCGTCACTATCAAGATTTTTTAAGTGCTGTCAAATCATAAATATGCAAGTTTCTTTTCTAAATCTCAAAGCTCCTTATTTAGAATTAAAAGAAGAGCTAGATGCAGCTTATCAGCGAGTAATGGAATCTGGTTGGTATATTCTTGGTCGAGAAGTAGAATCTTTTGAGCAAGAATTTGCAGCCTATTGTGAAACTAAATATTGTGTAGGAGTAGGTAATGGTTTAGAAAGCTTGCATTTAGTTCTACGAGCAATGGAAATAGGTGCAGGTGACGAAGTAATCGTTCCCGCTAATACCTATATTGCCACTTGGTTAGCAGTTTCCTATGCAGGAGCAACACCAGTACCAGTTGAACCAGATATTAATACTTACAACATTGACCCTAACAAAATAGAAGCAGCGATTACTTCTAAAACAAAGGCAATTGTAGCAGTTCATCTCTACGGTCAGCCAGCGGATATGGATGCTATCAATAAAATTGCTAGTAGACATAATCTTAAAGTCATTGAAGATGCTGCTCAAGCTCATGGCGCACGCTATAAAAATCGTCGTGTTGGTGGTTTAGGAAATGCAGCAGGGTTTAGTTTTTATCCTGGTAAAAATTTAGGAGCTTTTGGCGATGGCGGAGCAGTAACTACTAACGATCAGCAATTAGCAGATAAAATTCGCTTACTCCGTAATTATGGTTCTCACATTAAATATCACAACGAAATCAAAGGATTTAATTCCCGTTTAGATGAATTACAAGCTGCTTTTTTAAGAGTTAAACTTACTAAGTTAGATGAATGGAATGAAAGACGCATACAGATAGCACAATACTATCTAGAAAGATTATCAAAAACTGATTTTAAATTACCCTACGTACCAGAATGGGCGCAACCAGTTTGGCATCTTTTCGTAATCACTCATCCTCAAAGAAATTGGCTAAAAAATCATTTAGATACTTGCGGGATTGGTACTTTGATTCATTATCCTATTCCTCCCCACTTGTCCAAAGCTTACATTAATCATGGATGGACTAAAGGAATCTTTCTAATCACAGAAAAGATATCAACAGAGGTCATAAGTCTACCTATTGGACCTCATTTTTCTAATGATCTATTAAAAAAGGTAATACAAGTATTACAAAAATGATCTTCATCAGCTAAATCCATGTATTTCTAATGATTTGATTTATAAATTAGTTTGGCTATAGAGAAAAAACAATATTATGTTCTTAGCAGAGTTGGAATCAAAGATATTAAAAACTATAGATGCAGGTGATTTTAATTCTGCTCTAAATCTAATTATTCACCTTGCTCATAAGATAGCGTATGGACAAGCAAGTGTGATGACAATAACTAATGTATTTGGCTCAGTTATCTTAGATCAATTATGCCAACGCATTGGTAGGGAATTTCTCAAGACTCAAAAACCTTTTTTAGAAAATGAATTTAGCCCAGATAATCGACTTATTGTATATATAGCTACTGAACTATACAAAGCTGGAGGACACACTGCTGTTATTGAAGATTTGATCAAAGCTCGACCAGAAAAGAAACATTTAATTCTGATTACTGATACGTTTAACTCAACTGACCGTGTAGCAGTTGAAGATAGATTTAGACCCTTTAATGTGGAGATTAGCTGGGCAAAACAAGGCACAGCAATAGATAAGCTGAGGTGGCTTCAGCAAGCTTTGATAGTTAATCGTGCAAATCAAGTATTTTTATTTAATCACCCACAGGATGCTGTATCAGTAGCAGCAGTACAGCCAAATCTAACACCAAACTTGATGTTTCACCATCATGCTGCTCATCTTTTCTGTTTAGGAGTATATCTTTCTTATGCAGGGCATATAGATTCTGACCGCAGTTCTTTTGACAATTGTCGTCACAATTTAGGAATTTCCAACAATATTTATCTTCCCTTGGTGGTTGACAATATTTCTGATAAATATTTGTCCTCTTTTTCTTCAGAAGGTAAATTAAGAACTTGTTCTTCTGGCAGTGAAAACAAGTTTAAAGAAATTCCTTATTTGCATTCTTATATTCATGAAATACCTAAGATTATTGCTGCTACTGGCGGAGTTCATATACACATTGGTCACTTATCACCTCATACATTAAATGCTATCGAAAGAAATTTAAGGAAATTTCAAATCAGTTTAGACAGCTTTATCCATATTCCCTGGGTTAAAAGTTTAGGGAAAGCAATGCACGAACAAAAAATTCATATATATATAGATTCATTTCCTTTAGGAGGCGCTCGATCAGTTGTTGAAGTTATGGCATCTGGGACACCGATCATAGTTCATAATAATTATCGCTCACGTCAACTTTGTACTACTGATATTACTTATCCAGAAGCTTTTCGCTGGCAAACACCTGATGAGATTTATAGCTACTTAAGTAGTATTAGTCCTGAGATGTTAAAGATAAACTCTGTTTATTCGAGAAGACATTATGAAAAAAATCATATACCGAATATCTTACCGAAATTACTAACCAAAATTGAATTAGGAGAAGCAAGTCCAATACCAT
>JBOFCV010000433.1:0-3163 GCA_051646305.1 Turicibacter sp. | reverse complement strand
TGGTTCTTTTATGACGAAAATTTGCTCATCCACAATCCAATTCCATGGTTTTAACTTTTTAAACTCAATTGCCGCCTCATATAAATTTATTAATTTTTGGTTCAATTCCTCGCCACTCCTATTCTTGTTGTTATGTCTTTCTCCATTTCGCTGTATTGACTTTTATCTAGGCTGTTAAGTCTTAATTTTTAATACCATTGCTCTAATTATATCCTAATCACTCATAAAAAAACATTACAACGAAAATTCTGTCATCCTACTTTTAATTATATTTTAGAATTTCGTTTAATATTTACAGTCGGTATGAGGTTGACCACAACGACTATCCCCTTTTCAAAAATCTGTTCGTCATCATTCTCCACCCTTCTTCATAAACATGCAATTTTTGATTTATAAATGGTTGTTATAAAGAGGTTCACTTACATATGACCCTGCTAGGTAAAGGATTAATTCATTTTTGAAAGCCAAGGGATTACCACTTGTTTAAACACATTTGGATCAATTAAATAGCGATTCAGATAATATTGGTCATTGTTAATCTCAATGGGATGCGGGCTTAAAATAGCTGCTTGTTTGTATCCTTGTTGTTTCACAATCTTCGTAATTTCATCTGCCGTTTCACCGAATGGATACGCAATAATCGCCACTGGCACCTCAAGCTTTGCTTCCATCATTTCCTTACTTAATTGGATATCTTTTGAAAATTCATCAAATTGATCTGGGTCTAAGAAAATAGCTTGTTCGTCTTCTAAATAATGCATATCGTACGTGTGCGACCCAAAAGTTGTCAACCCACTATCGCGCATTTCTCGTAATTCGTCCCAATCAGCTAATTTAAAGTTATTAAAGTTATCATCTCCCACATGACCCGTTATCACGAAAACGGTAAATGGAATCTGATTTCTTTTCATAATTGGAAAGGCATTATTATACACTGTTTCATCAATGTCATCAAATGAAATCCACACACATTTTTCAGGATAAAGGCCTATTTCTTGAAATGTTATCAGTTCATTCGGTGTTGCAAAATAGGCACCTTGCTCAATTAATGTTTTCATTTGAGACTCGAACTCATCTTCATAAACATTATATGTACTTAATTCTTTTGACCCCGTCAATACATCAAGCGCTTTATTCCAAAGCGTTGGCTTTCTAATTCGGTGATAGTTTAATCCTAAGCAAACATTATTTTCTTCTATTAACGGAAACACTGGATATTTTTCATGTTGATCCAGTGTATATAAATGGTAAATTTTCAAACCAATTAGACTACTCATGATGAGTATAACCGTGTATAATACAATTTTTTTAATCAATGTCCTCCCCCTCATTAGTTAAGTCTTTAACTGGATTTTCTTCAAATATAATAATTTTACTAGTCTGTAGACTATGATAATCTTCCGGTGAGATTAAATTTAAGCTCAATATCTCTTCATCTGTCGTAGGCTGTGGAGCCACTCGTCGATCTAAGCTTCCAAATCGGCGCTTATTATAAAATCTCCATGTCGATAATAATAAAAATGAAAGACAAAAGAATAGGGCTCCTAAAAACATAACCCGTTGAATATCTTGATTTGTTACTTTCAATGCAATTTTGACAACCGAGATAATCGGATCATTGTGATTAAACAACCCACTTATAAACATATAAAAAATCGTACCAGTATATCCCCACATTAAACTTGTAAAAACAATAGCCACTATTTTCCTAATAATTCCCACTTTAGATTTCACAATAAAGGATTGAGTGCTATCGTTTGTTACAGGCTGCTTCTGTTTCCTCTGTCTGGAGAATTCCATGTCGCATACCCTCCTTTTATCGTAGAATAAATGGCCTTCGGTGCTGCCCATATGACAACAAATGTATTGACCATCCAATAGATGGCCGGATACCAAGCAGCCCACATATAATATTTCGTCACTTTATCATATTTTGAGTCGTGTGTGATTGAAATAATCAATTGAATATGGCTTAAAAAGATGAGAGCGAATGAGTTAAATGCAACCCATACAAATAATTCTTGTATGGTTTTTGCTGTGAAAATAAGATAAAGTGTTACAAATAACCAAGCAAATGCCCAAAAGATACTTAACACTTGTTCAATGTAAATGAGCCAAATTCTACGTTGTCTCCAATGTAAAAAAATATTCCAATGTCTTAAAATAACTTCTTGTCCACCTTGCGACCATCGCACCCGTTGATTCCAAATTCCTTTCAATGATTCTGGAACTAACATCCAACAAAGAGCTCTTGGTTCATACCGAATATCCCAAAAGCGTTTTTGTAACTTCCATGAAATCGCGATATCTTCAGTTATCATATCACGATCCCATAACCCAACATCGACCAAAGCTTTTTTTCTAAATGCAACAATCACGCCTGATACTGTCATCACTTTACCTAATACACGTTGCGTTCGTTTTATTGACCCGATAATCGATGAATATTCAACAATTTGCATTCTAGCAAGTAAGGTATCACGATTTCGTATCCGTGGATTTCCAGTCACGGCTCCAAGTCGCTCTCCTTTATTTAAAAAATGGTGAATAAGATAATAAGGTGCTTTATCATCTAGAAGTGCGTCTGAATCGATACATAAAAGAAATTCTGATGTTGAAGCATGTGCCGCCATGTGAAGAGCATTGGCTTTTCCTTTATTTTCATGACAATCAATTACTCTTAATGCTGGATATTGCGTGACTAATTCGATGAGGATATTACCTGTTTCATCCAAACTTCCATCATTAACAGCAATTATCTCAAAACTTGGATATGATAACATCGCTATTGATTTGATTGTTTCACGAATGGTTTCTGCCTCATTATAACAAGGGATTAAAATACTAATTTTTGGCCATATATAGTTATCTATCTCAATATCTTCTTCTTTTTCCCGATAGAGATAGAAGATTATTGAACCCGATATCCATGTTAATGACATGAAGAAAGGATACCAAAATACAAAATTTTGCAAATAGTCTATCCAAATCGGAATAGTCTCGAATAAGTCCATCTAAATACCTTCTTTTCACCTTAATTTATAGTATCATTTTACAGTTTTCTATATTATACATCATATCCTTTTATTTTTTTACATTCAATTTATTATTTTAGTCGATTTTACCCTTGGCAGTATCCTTACATTCATTGTATCGTAATAAA
>JBOFCV010000423.1:0-14122 GCA_051646305.1 Turicibacter sp. | reverse complement strand
TTTTTTTCTAGTTTTATTAAGACATTTTCTTCATTTTTATCTTCAATAACATCCATTAAACAGACATTTCCTCCCTCATCACTGTAAACAACAGTCTCAAGAGATGAAACAGATAAGTAGTGTAGCGTCATAAATATTTTACTTAATTCAATCGAACTAATTTTCATATAATCACACAATTCAACATCTGTAGGTTCTCTTAATAATTTTTGTGTCAGTTCTTCTTTATGCTTATAGTACTGTTTTACAGCGCTCATCTTATCACGAGAAACTAACCCCAACCGTCGTAACTCATCCATAATTGCGCCACGAATTCGTGTTCTTGCATATGTTTCAAAGGAAGTTTTTTTAGTGCTGTCATATTTATTCAGAGCATCCATTAAACCTATCACACCAATGCTTTCTAAATCATCCCGATCGACAGTACTTGTTTCTTTAATATTCATTTGGCGGACAATTTTGTGAACGAGTGGTAAATACTTTTCAACTTTGTTTTCATCATTTTTTTGACATAGACTATGATTCATTTTAACTTCCCACCTCTAGTTATATAAGTTGTAGTATTTTTGACACGATAAGTTTTACTGTGTTGATTTGACAGCAAAAACTGTGTTATTGGCAGACTACATACATCTACTTTATATATACTTTTTTTACCTTGAACCATATTTGCCTTGCATGTTCCTAATTTTATCAAACACAATTCGTATAATTTTTTCACGTTGCATCTCGTCAATATCTACAAACTCAATCCCTGTTCGGTAAGTTGATTTTCCAAATTCAATCACTTCATTTGTTCGCCTAACAATTCCAAAATGAGAATATATTTTTCCTCTGTATTTAAAACGACAAGCGATATAATTTGATTTAATGGGTTCAACCACCTTAAGTTCAAATCCACCACCACTTAAATTAAGAATGATTCCCTTATTTTTATAAGGGATCACACGGTTATTTTTTTGAACTTCTCCATTTGAAATGATTTCAAATGAATCTAATTGTTGTAATTCTACGAACTCAACTTCTGTAAACCAATTGGAACGAACATGTTGACGCCTTTGAACTTTATAAAAATCTAATGGTTTTTGAAGTTGAATTGATGTCCCTTGGTTTAATGTATTTACAATTTGTGTGTTAAATAGATAAACATCTTCATTGTAATAATAAATAGCCTTCAATGAATGAATGGTAGATAAATGTTGTAACTTATTACCTAATTTCTCACTATTTTCGATCTCTAAATGAATTAATTGAGTCGATATTGATTTTATATTTGTAATAACCCGAAAATTATCTTCAAGAAAAATATCAATTCGTTTGGTCTCAATCAAATCAACCTTGTATTTACGTTTCATGTGACTCCCCCTATAATTGAATACCCTTTTTTTATGATGTCGTGTGGTTGATCCACTATTAAACGTATATTTATATTTCGTTAGTCTTAGTAAAATTAAAAAACTCTGATTTTAAACTGATTACGAATGATATAACTTCGAAATAATGGGCTGAAGTCCTAATAATTGAGAGGAGTCCGTTTTCGATTTAACAATGCCAAGTATATTCAAATCAACATTTAAAAATTGAGTCGTCGCTTCATTTAATGCCTCCACCGTCTCTTTTTGTAAGAAATTATCTGTACTAGGACATACAATGAGTTTGATTTCATGCCCAATTTTTATTTGGGAGATAACCTTAAGCAATTGGTAGGTAGATACTAACGTATTCTGACTCGGATTCACCACTACCACGCATTCTGTTGCTAATAAAATTTTTTGTTTCATCTCAAAATCTTTCCCACTATCCGAATGAATGATAATCAAATCAATAGGATTTAGGTTTTGTTTTTGGGCCATGAAATCTTTCCATATCATGTGTTTAACAACTGAATTTTTGGATGGTAGCGCCACTTTTTTTTCAGTAACAATTAATACTTTTTGATTGTTTTTTTGATAATAGTCAGCTAACTCAATTCCGATTTGTTGACCATGTTCTTGCAGTGAATCATTGATAAGGGTTATGACTCTTACTTTCTTGAAACTATCAAATTCATTTGTTTTGAGTTGACCTTTTTCTATTAGTGATCTTAAATTTTTAGCTTGATCACTCATTTCGCTCACCTCCTAAGATTAGGGAAACCATGCAATCCTTAGTGGCTATGACGATATCATTTGGAACTTCTTGACCTGTGCATAAGTACGTCAACGGTTTTTGGCTGTAATAACAAACGTTTAAAATATTTTCATTTTTTTCGCATTCATCTAATTTTGTTAGCAGTAGTTGATCGTAATTGAGTACTTGATAATTATTTATTATTTGTTTGAGTTGACGGTATTTTGAAGACATACTTAACACTAAAAACATTTTTTTATCTGCTATGTTTTCAAATAAATGTTGGAGTTCTTCTAAGTTTTCATGTTCACGATGAGTCCGTCCCATCGAGTCAATAATAATGCAGTCGCATGACGATAACTCATTTAGCGCTTTGTTCATATCGTCTATCGAGTAAACAACTTTTAAGGGGACATTTAAGATATTTGCATATGTTTTCAGTTGTTCAACCGCACCGATACGATACGTATCTACGGTAATAAATCCAATTTTTTTGTTAGATTTCAAAATTTCATTTGATGCAATTTTAGCAATTGTTGTGGTCTTCCCAACTCCTGGAGGTCCAACAAAGATATTAATTTTCCCTAGTGGTGAGTCATTAATTTGGACTAAACGATTCACTTCATGATTTAAAAATCGTGTTAGACTCAACTCATCGATGTTGTTTAACTCTTGATTGGAATTAATTAGATATGTTTTATATTCCGCTTCAAAGCATTCATTAAAATCGTATTGTTTCATAAATTGATAAAAATTAGTTTCTCCCTTACTACTTAACGGTGTCTCACTTATTGCTTCTCCACTAAGACTCTCCATCCCATTCGATTGCTTTTGATTCATTAATTGTTCCATCATGTGTTTCATTTGGATCATTTGTTGCTCTAATGCCATCACTTTTGAATCTTCATCTTTAATTAGCTGACTTGGTTCAGCTTTTGTTGTGAGTAACTTTTCTAAAGCTTCAGAGGCTATTACTTCTTGTGACGTTTTATTAAATGATTCAAAAGAATAACGTTTTGTTTCATTCATCTGCTTGTTAGTTGATTGCAACTCATTTGAATTAAACTGCTCTGTTTGTTCATGCTTAGATAAGTTCGCTGACTTTAATGTTTCATATAGTGGCTGTGATTCCTGTTCACTTAATAACTGAAGCAACTTAGCCTTATCTAACCCTTTTTGAATACTTGAGGTAGAATAGGGAGATTTTCTCATACTCCCAACTGATTCTTTTCCTAATCTATCTGGTTTTGGTTTCTCAATGCCCGCCGTTACTTCAATTTGTTTGGATTTGAAAATACCTAGTAAACCTTTTTGCCTCACAACCTGTGAAGAAATAATATAAGCATCTGATCCGAGCTCTGATTTGATTGACTCCATAGCCTCACTCATATTTGTTGCTCTGTATTTTTTAATGTTCATCTAAAGACACCATCCCAACCACTTCAATTTCAATTTGATTTGGTACATCATTTAGTGATAAAACCGCAACATATGGGAAACTCATTTCAATTAGTTTTCTAAAGGCAGGTCTAATTTTAGGTGATGATAAGATAACTGGGTTTTTCTGTGTCTGCATTGCCAGATCTAAATGACGTTGAATTGAAAATAAGATCGTATTTGTTACTTGTGGTGGCAGTGCCGGAAATGAGCCTTGGAATGAACGTTGAATATGATTTGAAATCATTTCTTCGAGTGTTGGATCAATTGTGATAACTTCTAACTTTTGAGTCGGTGATAAGTAGGGTTTTACAATGGTACGATTTAGTGCATGTCTAACATATTCGGTTAACAATTCAGGATCTTTTGACCCCATGGCATACTCGGCTATTGTTTCTAAAATTGTCGCTACATCCCGAATCGGAACATTTTCTTTAAGTAGGTTTTTCATGATTTTTAGTAAGTCACCTAGACTAATTAATTCGGGTACGACTTCGTCTACAACACTTGGTTGATTTTCTTTCACGACATCGATCATCACTTTTAATTCCTGACGCCCTAATAGCTCATGTGCATGTTTTTTAATAATTTCTTTTAAGTGAGTAATTAATACGGTTGTATCATCAACTGTTGTATATCCTAAACTCTCAGCTTGCGGTTTTAATCTTTCATTAATCCATTTTGCTCGAATTCCAAATGACGGTTCAATCGTATCAATTCCATCTAAATCAATCTCATCACTAAATGGATTCATCACGAGATAGTGTTGATGATAAACTTCCCCCTCACCTACTACATTACCTCGAATTTTAATCACATATTCATTTGGCTCTAATTGCAAGTTATCACGCAAACGAATCGGTTGAACAATAACCCCTAGTTCTTTCGCAATTTGTCTTCTCACTTGAAGAATACGTTCTAAAATATCATCGCCGCTTTCATTATCAACTAATGGAATCAAAGCATAACCAAACTCAATTTCAAACGGTTCAATATTAATATAACGCGTCATATCTTCTGGTTCCTGTTGAATTGGCGCCTCGTTTACCTCGTTTGCTAAACTAAGTAAGCCTAAGTTTTTAGTTTTTTCTTCCTCGAGTAATAAGTAAGCAATCACACCCGTTAACACACTCATTAAACTAAATGGTAAAAATGGTAATCCTGGTACTAATGCAAAAATGGCGAGTACTCCTGATCCAATGGCGATCGCTTTTGGAACAGATAAAAGTTGTTTTGTTAAATTTGTTCCTAAATTCTCATCTGACTTTGTACGCGTCACAATAATTCCGGATGCCACTGAAATAAGTAAAGCCGGAACCTGTGATACGAGTCCATCTCCGATAGTTAAAATACCAAATTTTTGAACAGCATCTAAAACATCGTAACCCTTCAGTGAGAAAATAATAATTCCCCCAATAAAGTTGATAAGTACAACGATAATTCCCGCGATCGCATCTCCTTTAACAAACTTTGAAGCCCCATCCATTGCTCCGTAAAATTCTGCTTCAACCTGAATTTCTTCACGTCGAAGTTTTGCTTGTTTTTCATCAATTAATCCAGCATTTAAATCTGCATCAATACTCATCTGTTTACCAGGCATCGCATCTAATGTAAATCGAGCTGAAACCTCTGCAACACGCGTTGATCCATTCGTGATAACTAAGAATTGAACAATCACGATAATGATAAAGATAACTGATCCAACAACCATATCTCCTTGCGTCACAAAATCACCAAAAGCAGTGACCACTTGTCCGGGATCTCCTGTGGATAAAATAAGTCGAGTTGACGAAATATTAAGTGCTAATCTGAATAAAGTTGTCACCAGTAAAAGCGTTGGGAAAACTGAAAACTCTAAAACACTTTTTGAAAAGATCGTCATTAATAACATAATAAGTGCAATTGAAATATTTAACGTTAAAAACAAATCCAACATAAAGGGTGGTAATGGAATAATAATTAACATGATAATAATGATGATTAAAATAGCGACCAATATATCGTAATTATTAGCCATTTTACTAAGCATTGCATTTTGTTTTCCTTTTGCCATTTCGACCACCTCGTTTATTTACTTTCCTAAAAACTCCTACATCATTTAAAAACACGTTCTTATAAGACACTTTAGTTATCTCTGTTTGACACAACCCTTATTTCTTATTCTTCAATCGGTATACGATAACCAACAACTGTGCTACGGCTTTATACAAATCCATCGGAATCGATTGATCCACCTCGACTGTTTTATACAACGTTCTAGCTAGTGGTTTATTTTCAATCACAGGAACATCATGTTCTTTTGCTATTTCTTTAATTTTTTGCGCTTTAAAATCTACCCCTTTAGCTACAACTTTTGGAATCATCTCTGACTCATGATCATATGCAATCGCAATCGCAAAGTGCGTTGGATTCGTTACAATCACCGTTGCTTCACTCACCGCTTTGCGCATTCCACCTGTTGCCATTTCTCTCTGCCTTTGACGGCGTTTTCCTTTAATATACGGATCCCCTTCCATTTGCTTATACTCCTCTTTAATTTCTTGTTTTGACATTTTTAGCTCTCTTAAAAACTCAAAACGCTGAAAAGCATAATCAAAGGCGGCAAGAATCCCAATTAAAATAGCAACTTGTGTAATCAATCCCTTAGTTAGATCTCCAAGTGTGACTAAACTATTCGATAGCCCCATATAAGGTAACTTGAGTAATTCAACATATCTTGCTTTAACAAAAAGATAACTAATCACTGTGACAATGATTAATTTGAGCATATTCTTAATAAAATCGAATAACTTTTTGCGAGAAAACATGTTTTTCAAACCTTTTAAAGGATTGATTTTATCGAGCGTAGGTTTCATTGGTTCAGTCGTAAACATAAAACCTGTTTGAATAATATTTGCAAACACACCTGCCAAAAGCATCGGAATCATAATAAATATAATAACCGTAAAATAAAATCCAACTGATTCCATAAATAAAAAATCTGAAGATTGCGTAATCAAAACCGTATTGCTACTGTTGGATAAGAAATAAATTAGCAATTCCTTAAGTTGTCCGATAATGATTGGACCAAATGTGATAACTAAGACCATTGAGGCAATAAGCGTGATGAAGTTATTGACATCTGAACTTTTGATAACTTGACCCTTTTTCTTGGCGTCTTCTAATTTTTTCGGTGTTGCCTTTTCTGATTTTTCCGCGCCATCATTTGCAGCAAAAAACATAAGCCCATCAAACAAAGGACTCTGACTATCGTGCCAATTTAAGTGATCAAAATTAAAAATGAAATTATTTTGGGGTGTCCAAGAAAATAAACAAGCAATTAATGTCATCCCCATAAAACCTATTAGAAGCAAAAACTCTATTTCCATTTTTATAACACCTCAAGTTTTTCTAAATCATTGCTTTTATAAACTGATCCAAACTACTGATAACTGATTCTAATGCCCAAGAGATACTTTGTAAAATTCCGGTGATCAGTAATAAAAAAACTAAAAAACTTACAATTAATTTAATTGGCATCCCTAACACAAAGACGTTAATTTGGGGGACAGTTCTTGAAATCATTCCTAAAATTACATCCACAAAGAACAAAATAATTCCCACTGGTAGTGCTAATTGAATCGCAATCATAAACGAGGTTGTCACGAGCGTCACAATACTATCAAGCGAAAAACTAAGTAAGTTATCATTCGTGGGCGGTAACACATAAAAGCTATTGATTAACCCTTTTATCAAATAATGATGAACGTTTAAATTTAATAATAAGATTAAAGCGAGCCAGTTATATAAATTGCTATATAATGAACCATTTGTCCCAGCAATCGGGTCATACATCGAAGCCATCTTAACTCCTGCAAAGGTATCAATTAAATCGCCTGCACTTGAAATTCCTAAAAATATAATGTGACAGACATAAGCTAATGCTAATCCAATCATGACTTCTTGGATCAAAGACATTCCAAAACTTAAAAAGTGATTCATTTCTAAGTTCACCAAAGGCAGTGTTGCACTGGTTAAATATGAAATAACCAGAATAATCGCTAATTTTACGAGCTGAGGAATTTGTCTCATTGAGAAAAATGGACTAACAACGAAGAAGCTACTAACTCTTACGAGTACTAAAATAAAGATTTCAAACGATTGTTGCGATATCATAAATAACCTCTAATGTGTAATGATAGCAATATACTCATACACTCTTTCAAAAAAGCTAGTTAATGTATTAATCAGATAGGGACCTAACGCCATTAATAGAAAAATAATGGTTAATAATTTAGGAACAAAAGTTAAGGTTTGTTCTTGAATCTGAGTTGTCGCTTGAAAGATACTTATCAGTAATCCAACGACAAGTGATGCCAAAACAATAGGACCCGCAACATATAATAATGTCATAAAGGCATCTTGCATAATGGTTAATAATAAGGTTTCCGTCATTTTGTTTCCTCTATTCTTTTTTCATCTTACTTAAAATCAACTAAAACGTAAAACTTTCAACTAACGATTTAACAATCAAGTACCACCCATCAACTAGTACAAATAATAAGATTTTAAACGGTAATGAGATCATAACAGGGGGTAACATGAACATCCCCATTGACATCAAAACAGATGAAACAATAAAATCTATGACAATAAACGGTATTAAAAGTAAAAACCCAATTTCAAAAGCCGTTTTTAATTCACTAATAATAAAGGCAGGAATAACAACATGTAAGGGTAGTTCTTCTGGTGTTTGTGGAATTTCTATCTCGCTAATTCCCACAAACAACTCTAAATCCTTTGCTCGTGTTTGTTTCAACATAAAACTTTGAATCGGTTTTTTAAATTCCTCTACAAACTCTTCTTGTGTAATCTCCTGTGCGATATACGGTTGTAAGACATTTTCATTTAAATCAGTCACAACCGGCGCCATAATAAAGAATGTTAGAAATAACGATAACCCAATAATGACTTGATTAGGTGGCGTCGTCTGGGTTCCAAGACCTGAACGAAGTAAAGAAAATACAATAACCGTTCGAGTAAATGACGTCATTGTCAATACAATCGCTGGTAAGAAGGTTAAGAAGGTTAGAAAGATCAAAATTTGAATCGTTGATGAAAATTCTAAAGGATTGCTATTATCGCCAAGTATTAAATTCTCACTTGCAAAAATTTGAAGCTTTGTGACAAATAATAAACTAAAAAACATCATCATTTGGATTACTTTTTTTCTCATTTTCTCCACTTATCCTTTATATCGTTAAAATTCACAGGGGGTATGATTTGATTTTTAAATCCTGAAAACGCCACATCAGACGTCATATTCAGTGAATTCAAAGTTTCTATTTCACTTGCTGTTAACTCTTTAATTAAGTTTACTGACTCCTCGCTGCTACCGAGTACAAAGTAAGATTGCCCTATCGAAACCACCGAAACACTACTCTTAGGGCTTAGTCTAAGTTGTTCAATTAGCTTAATTTTTTTGTTTGGCATGGCTTTATTTGCATATTTTTGCGTCATTCTAAGCGTCGCCATTAATAGAATGACGACGATTCCTAACGCGAT
Source organism: Turicibacter sp. (assembly GCA_051646305.1). Lineage (GTDB taxonomy): Bacteria > Bacillota_I > Bacilli_A > MOL361 > Turicibacteraceae > Turicibacter. The sequence goes on along the minus strand of JBOFCV010000423.1, from coordinate 5,032 downwards.
CATCATTTTTATAAATGCTATAAACATCTTAAATCACACCTTCTATTGGTATAAAAATTCCACCAAGTAAACCTCATCAATAACATTTAAGCCCACGACTTGATTAACTTTTTCTAAAATTTCTTGTTGTAACTGTTTTGACATCTCGACGGTGTTGATTTCATCTAATTTTTTACCCCGCAGCAGTTCAACGATGGTTGCTCTAATTTGTGATTCATTTTCGTTTAACAGATTAGATCCATCTTCTAAAGTTCCACTCAAACTAATTTGAGTCTTTAAGAAATGGCGGCTTCCTTCGTCGGCTAAATTGACATGGATTGATTGTAAAGGATAGTCGTAACTGACTTCTTCACTTGGTAAATAGGCCTTTACAAATTCAATAATTGGATCTTTGAAGAATGACCCAATGATAAAAAATTGAATGATAACGACAACTGTAATAATGACTTGATAAGGTTTTATTTTTTTTGTTTCAATCTCCTCATTCATTTCTCTCACCTCATTTAATCTTCATTTTGAAATAAACTTTTTGTTAATTGTTCTATTTCTTGTGGTGTTGCTTCAATTAAGAAATTAACACGGCGATTTTTTGCACGTCCCTCTTCGGTATCGTTGGTATCAATTGGACGAGACTCACCATAACTTAAACAAGAATAACGTTGTGGTGTGCTGTCAGTATTGAGATAATAACGGACGACTGCACATGATCTTTGGGCTGCTAGCTCCCAATTGCTTGGATATTTTGCTGTATTGATTGGCAAGTTATCGGTGTGACCGATGACTCTTATTTCATTATCAAACTTGTTAAATAAGTCACCTAATTTATCTAAAGTTGAAAGACTTTGTGGCTTTATTTCTGATTTTCCTAAATCGAACAAAACGGTTTCTTTAATATCTAGTAAAATTCCTTCATCAATGATTTCAACACTAATTTCTGAATCTAACCCTTGACCTTTTAGATAAGTTTGAACGATTCCTTGTAATTGTTCTGTACCCGCACCTATTGCCTCTAAAACTTCCTCTTCACTTTCAAGCTCTTCTAATACTTCCATTTGATCGACAAGATCTGAAATCTCTCCTTGATCAGTGATTAAGACATCATCATTTCCACTTGGATTTTCAAATATCGTCTCACCATTTCCACCAATTAATGCATTTTGCAAGGAATTAATCATGATTTGATATTTCTGATCTTCGATGGATGACATTGAAAATAATAAAACGAAGAAGGCGAGTAAGAGCGTCATTAAATCCGAATAGGTCATCAACCAATTACCTTGATTAACTACTTTCTTTTTTCGCTTCGGTAACATGTCCCCACCTCACATTTATGCTAATTCTTGAACAACAAATTCTTTCTCCTCTGGCGATAAATAAGTTGATAATTTATCTTTAACCATACGAGGATTTATTCCACTTTGAATCATTAAAATCCCTTCAATCATCACTGTTTTAAAAATTAACTCTTTTTCAGTTTTTTTGCGTAAATTCTCAGCAATTGGATCAAATATTAAATTAGAAAAAAATGATCCATAGAAAGTTGTAATTAATGCAGTGGCCATCCCAGCACCTAAATCATCCGGATTTGACATACTTCCTAACATAATAATTAAACCAATAATCGTACCAAGCATTCCAAATCCCGGAGCGAGTGCTCCCCACTTAGAAAACACTTCTTGATTTAAACTATGTCTATCTTCTAACACTTGAAGTTCGGTTGTTAATATTTCACGAATTTCTTCTCCTTCAGCGCCATCAATCACCATTTGTAATCCACGTCGCATAAAGACATCCTCAATTTCACCCAATTCATCTTCTAAGGACAGAATCCCATCTTTTCTAGACTTCAAAGATAATTGTTCAAAGATATTTGTTACGTCAACTAAGTTATAAATTTGTTCACTTACTAAAATCCCTAACAACTTAGGAATTTTTTTAAGCTGTGAAATCGGAAAACTTATGGCAAGTGCCGCAAATGAGCCCCCAATAACAATGAATAGTGACGCCACTGAAACGAACATCATAAGTTGTCCATCGGCATCATAAATCCCAAAGAAGATAACGCCAATTCCGATTAACATCGCTAGTAACGGAAAATAATTTCGTTTCATTATTTCACCTCAACCTCTCTCTCATATATTTCTTTTTTGTATGCTTTAATGCGCTCAACAATTACATCTGGTTTATCAATCACTCTTAATAACTTTCCATCGACCAGTGTAATCAGGGTATCTCCCGCTTCTTCTATTCTCTCAATTAGATCAACATTTAAATAAAAAACAACATGGTTTAATTTTTGTAATTTTATCAACGTTATTTTCTCCTTTTTAATATTGAAAAGTAAGAAGTTAAATTATCTTCCTACTTTCCAATAGATTAATCACTTATTAACGTTTTAAATTTACTAACTCTTGAAGCATTTCATCTGACGTTGTAATCGTACGTGAATTGGCCTGGAAAGCACGTGATGTAATAATCATATTTGTAAATTCACTTGCTAAGTCAACGTTTGACATTTCAACAAATCCAGCGCGAACTTTCCCAAGTGTCATCTCAGATCCTGAAACTGGGTCAGTTACTTTTGAACCACCCGCTCCAAAGATTGGTGTTCCTGAATTAGTTGAGGCCCCGTAATTGTTACTTCCTTGCTTTTCAAGTCCAGCAAAGTTAAAGAACGTTGCAACTTGTAAAACAGATTCAACAGGAACAGCACCCGCAGGATTCCCAGCTGTCTCTGCATAACTTACAGGTTTTCCATCTTGACCTAATACATAATTTCCATCAATTGTTCTTAAAAATCCTTCTTCATCCCATGCAAAAATTCCTTCGCGTGAGTATTGTAATTCTGCCGTTTGATTTGGATCGGTATAATCAACACCAGGTCCAGTCGGTCCTCCTGCTAATGCACTTGGTGGAACAATAACAAACATTCCATCTCCTTCTAAAGCAAAGTCCATATTACGACCCGTTGATTGTAGCGCTCCTTGTGTAAACTTTGTATCGATTGCTCCCACGGTTACCCCTAAACCAACTTCACGGTTAAATGGCGAACCCCCACCAGGTTTCCCTAAATCTTGAGAAATCATTTCTTTAAAATAAGCATCCCCTTGTTTAAATCCAACCGTATTAACATTGGCAATATTATTCCCGATAATATCCATTTTCGTTTGTTGTGCTTTTAATCCTGCTACTGATGAGTACATTGAACGTAACATCCTAAATTCCTCCTTATGATTTCTTTTAGCTTTTAGCTATTTTTTGTTCTACTTTATTTGAAAAGCGTACCTTTACCCGTTCTCGTTACCTACGTATTTGATTTGAATTTTCTTAGATAGATGCTAATCATCCACTTCGTGTCTACGCTTCAAACCTCTAATTTTTATCTAAAGCTTGTGATTATTTGTGGTGAACGACTTCTATCAGTTCATCGTTCTCGTTTCCTTGCGGTCCAACGTTTACTTAATAACCACTGCACTATCAATATTTGTAAATATTTCTTCTGATTGATTACTTTGTTCCATCACGGTTATAATTGTTCGATTTTTAACCGATGCGACCAACATTAAATCTTTATACATCACAAGCGATTCTCTGCCGCCTTTTAATTCAACATTTTTAAGTGCTTGATCAATTCGTTGCAAATCAGGTTGGCTTAACGAAATATTTCGTTGTTCTAGACGCTTTAAAGCATGATTGGAAACTTTTAATTCTTGATTAATCGCTTGATCGTATAACGCACGAAACTGCTGTTGTTCAATTTTCTTTAACGTTTCGTTTTTTGAATTTAACTGTACTGGATGATATACTCGATCAATTCTATAAGTCATCTCATCACTTCCTTATTTGACTACGTATTTGGATTGTAAGGTGTTTTCAAATTTATGGCTGTAATGACTCCTAAAGTCGATTCAGTTAATTAAACTTATTCGGTATCTCCAGGTGTTTCATCTACCCCTGGCGTTTCTTCTACATCTGGTTTTTCACCAACCTCTGGCGTTTCGTCCACACCCGGTTTTTCACCGACATCTGGTGTTTCTTCTACTTCTGGTTTTTCTATTTCTGGTGCATTTGGATCTCTAAACTCAATCACACGCCAGATTTCATAGTACTTCCCATCAACTTCAACAACGACACCTTGACTTGTAAATCCAACCTTAGTTATCGTTCCTTCAATTGTTTTTTCATTATCGACTGCAATCGTGACGTCTTTTCCAATCATGTTGGCACTACTTTGAATCGTCGTCATCTCAGTAAACATTGCTAGCTGATTATTCATGTTATTCAACTGTTCAATCGTTGCAAATTGTGCCATCTGTAAAATCATTTGGGTATTATCCATTGATTCCATCGGATCTTGATATTGTAACTGCGCTGCTAATAATTTATAAAACGTGTCACTTGAAAACTGATTTCCTTGTGATCCTACCTGATTAGACAATCGTGAATTACTTTCCACGCCATTACTTCGTAATTGATTTGATACACTGTAATCCATTAGTATCCTCCTATGCCATGACATTCAATTGATGACTGTCATGCTTTTTCTCATGAACACTCACAACTTCGGGCTCTTCTATATCCGCACTTTTCCCCAAAGTTTTACTTAATTGTCGATCTAATTGTTTATCTTGTTGCTTAGATGACTGATCAAACTGACCATTTTGTAAGTTTTGATGGGTCGCATTCATTAAATGATCAACCTTAATTTCAAGCTTTCCAAACATCTGATCCAAGTTTATAGTAGCTTGTTGAAGTAATTCTGCTGTTTTCCCCTGCTCTGCTGTGATTGAACCTGTTAAAATCCCATCCTTCATATGTAATTCAATCTGTAATGACCCTAGCTCTCGCGGCACCATTTTCAATACCAACTTCGTACTATCATTGTTTTCTAAAAGTCTGGCATGATGTAAGATACTACTTTCAATTTCAACTTGATTCTCCCACTTCACAACGGTTTGAGCCACTTTGGGATCGACACTTTGCATCACCATTTCATTTTGAACCAAAGCATTTTGAATCGGAGTCGGATTAG
>JBOFCV010000379.1:0-1609 GCA_051646305.1 Turicibacter sp. | reverse complement strand
TATTAGTGGCATATTCGATTAATGGGGCTGTTCTTTCTAGAGTGGATGCTTCGGTTTTCATTCTAAGAAGAGGACGCATTCATTGCGTGTTTCTAATAAATAATGCGCTTGCGCATTTAGTCAACTAGATGCTTATATGCAAAAGTATGAGCATGTTAAACTCACGAATCATTCACAGCCCCTATTATCAATTCCTGGAATAGAGCATGAAAATAGATAATATATGGTTTACGAGAAAGGCTAGAATTAGATCATCAGAACGCTTATTTAGTAATGATTTCCATTCGCAATGTTTACTTGTTTATTATTCCGCTCTTTTGGCCATAGTTTCTATTCTGGATCTTAAATATAGTTTAATTTTCAATGGTAAGTCGAGTGAAATACTCTGCGCTTTATCTGTATTAGTCTTGGTTGGTTCACTTTTTATCTCAAGTGTTAACTTTAAAGGACGTGGACTTGCATTTAAAGATAATTACATAGCATTGCAAGCATTATATGAAAGGATTGATATACGTCACTCGCCTGTATTGCACAGGCAAGATATTGATGATTATTTAGAACTTTTAAAAAACTGCGAGAATCATTCACCGTTAGATGATCTATATGCGAGAGTTATAGCTGGGAGTGGTTTAATCAGTAGAATTCCATCAAAGCTTGATGTGACTTGGCTATATTTTAACCTTTTCTTTAGATTTATATTTCTGTTTGTCTTGTACGTATTACCGATGGCCTTGCTCTATATGTTTTGGTGATGTTAATGACCCCGTATAAATATTTCACGAAACAAATAACAAAAAAGAATTTAATTGATGTATATAACGAACATATAAAATCAAATCCAGTTGTTGGGCTTGATAGAATTAATAATTATGTCTTTAGCAAACGACTAAATGATGAAGTAGATACTATTAGACGCAAGATAAATAATCAAACATACCGATTTTCAACGTACAAGCAGAAACTTATTTCAAAAGGGGCTAGTAAATTACCTCGTGTTATCTCTATACCTACGGTTAGAGATAGGCTTGTGCTAAAGATGTTGTGTCAACATTTGCAATACGTGTACCAAGCACAGATAAAACAAGAAATTCCTCAAATTAAAATTGACAGAATTAAAAGTGTTATTGAGGAGGGGGAGTGTGTTCAGTATATCAAGATTGATTTGGAATGCTTTTACCCATCAATAGATCATGAAATTCTTCTCGACAAAATAAAGAAAAGAATAAAATCTAAAAAAATACTCGACTTACTAAAAAAAGCCATAAAAACCCCGACTCACACAAAGCATGAGTGTAGTGAGATAAATAAATCTGGTGTGCCACAGGGGATTGCTATATCAAATATATTAGCAGATATATTATTCATAGATATTGATGAGAAACTTAAGAGTCTTGCTGGATGCTATTATGAACGGTATGTTGATGACATACTGATATTGTCAAGTAACAATAATGGCGAAATGTTATATCGTGAAGTTGTTGGTATTTTACAAAGTAACAAGTTAAAAGTGCATGATAAAAACCAACCAAACTCAAAGTCAGTGGTTTCGGATATTGAGGAAAAATTTTCATTTTTAGGCTATCAGTTTGATTCTAATGTTATTACGGTA
>JBOFCV010000373.1:0-6091 GCA_051646305.1 Turicibacter sp. | reverse complement strand
CAAAAATTAAAAAAACAAGGATAAAAAAATTGAGTGTTGTAAAATTAATCATTTTACAACACTTCATTTTAAATAATGATATAAAAATATAAAGGTGGTAAAGTTATGGCTAATAAAGTACATGTAGTTCCTCATATGCATTGGGATAGAGAATGGTATTTTACAACAGAAGAATCACGTATTTTACTAGTAAATAATATGGAAGAAATTTTAGAGATGTTAGAAACAAATCCTGATTACCCATGTTATATTTTAGATGGTCAAACATCAATTTTAGAAGATTATTTTGCTGTTAAGCCTGAAAATAAAGAGCGTATTCAAAAGTTAGTACAAGCAGGGAAATTAATTATTGGTCCATGGTATACGCAAACAGATGAAATGATTATCGGTGGAGAATCGATTGTTCGTAACTTATTATACGGATTTAAAGATTGTGAAGCATTTGGAGATCCAATGAAAATTGGCTATTTACCCGACTCATTTGGTCAATCTGCACAATTACCACAAATTTTAAATGGGTTTGATATTACACGTGCAATGTTTTGGCGTGGGACATCAGAACGTCATGGAACAAATAAAACTGAGTTTAATTGGGTAAGTGAAGATGGATCAAATGTTGTCACTCAATTACTACCATTAGGCTATGCGATTGGTAAATATTTACCAACAGAATACGATGCATTAAAAAAACGTATGAGCAAATATATGCCTGTATTAGATCGTGGGGCAACGACAGATCATATTCTTTTACCAAATGGACATGACCAAATGCCAATTCAAAAAAATATTTTCGAAGTTATGAATCAATTGAAAAATATTTATCCAGAACGTGATTTCTTCTTAAGTCGTTATGAAAATGTTTTTGAAGAATTAGAGAAGTTAGATAATTTACCAACATTAAAAGGTGAATTCTTAGATGGGAAATATATGCGTGTTCATCGTTCAATTTATTCAACACGTATGGATATTAAAGCAGCAAATGCTCGTATTGAAAATAAAATTACCAACATTTTAGAACCACTTGCGACAATTGCTTATAGTTTAGGATTTGAATATCATCATGGATTAATTGAATTAATTTGGAAAGAAATCATGAAAAATCATGCGCATGATAGTATCGGAGCTTGCTGTTCAGATAAAGTGCATCGTGAGATAATGGCCCGTTTCTGGTTAGCTGAAGATAAATTAGATGAATTAATTGCCTTCTACAAACGTGTGCTAACAGATGCGATGAGTCAAGAGATGACATTAGATAAATTAGTGGCATTTAACTTATTGGCAAATGATAGAGAAGTTGTTGTTCAAGGTGAAATCATCACGAAGATGAAAAACTTTAAATTAATTGATGCAGCTCAAAATGAAATGACATTTGAAGTTGTTAGTAAAGAAATCGTTGATGCGGGATTAATTGACCGTCAAATCGTTCACTACGGTGATTATGATCCATTCGTAAAATATACAGTACAGTTTACGGATATGATTCCTTCGATGGGATATAAAGCATACATGATTTCAGAAATCAATGATACTGTGTTAGATGTGACTGAAGCTCAATCGGTTGATAAAATAGAGACTGAATTCTATGAAATAACAGTTAATACAAACGGTACTTTAAATATTTTAGATAAAAAATTGAATGTAACGTTTGAAAATGTATTAATGTTAGAAAATGGGGCAGACGATGGCGATGAGTATGATTTTTCACCATTAGCTGATGATTTCATTATTACAAGTGAATCGGTTAAAGCAAACGTGGAATTAAAACAAAATACATATCGTTCATCAATTAATATTAGTTACACAATGGAAGTTCCTAAGGATTTAGATAGTCGTAAAGCAAAAGTTGTAGATACATTATTAGGAATTAGTATCAACATCGAGTTAGATCATAATAAACCATTTATTAAGGTTTCAATGGATATAACGAATACAGCTAATGACCATCGTTTGCGTGCTTATGTTCCAACAGGTATTAGTTCAGAGTTCTCGATATCAGATAATCAATTTGGAAGCATCAAACGTGGTGTGGTTGATGAAGCAATGGCTGTATGGGAAGCTGAAGGTTGGGATGAACGTCCAGATGCAATTTATCCAATGTTAACTTATACAACATTATGTGATGACACTCACGGAATGGCTGTATTAACAAACAGTTCACGTGAATTTGAAATTGTTGGCGATCAATTTGATACGATTGCCTTAACATTATTCCGTTCAGTTGGATTCTTAGGAAAAGAAGAAATGTTACGTCGTCCAGGTCGTCCTTCAGGAATAAAGTTACCAACACCAGATTCTCAAATGATTGGAAAAATCAATTTAGAGTTTGCTATTTCAACGTATGCTGGTGATGCTTTAGCAGCTAATGTAGCAAAATTAGCAAAAGAATATTTAACGCCAATCGTAACGTATAATAAAATGCCTCATAATGCGATGAAGTTAAATGCTGTTGATTTTACAACACCATATACATATAGCTTATTAAAAGAAACAAACGAAGAGATTGTTTTAAGTACAGTTAAAAAATCAGAAAAAGCAGATGGAATTATCGTTCGTTTCTTTAATGCAAGTCAAGATGTTAAACATGCTAATTTTGAAATGAATGCTAAAACGATGTCTATTGCGAATTTAAATGAAGAATTACAAGGACACTTAATGACATTAGAACAAATTGAGTGTGGAGCAAATACTGTAAAAAGTCTTTATGTAGAATTAGACTAACACAAAAAAACTCCTTTAAGCGATTAAAGGAGTTTTTTTTATCAATTGAGGTGAAAGAAATGAAATTTGTATTAGCACCTGATTCATTTAAGGAGAGTATGACTGCCAAAGAAGTTTGTCAGGCGATGGAAAAGGGCATTAAGAAAGTATTTCCTGATGCAAGATGCGAATACGTTCCAATGGCTGACGGGGGTGAAGGAACTACGACTTCTTTAGTTGATGCAACGAATGGAACGTTACATGAAGTTATGGTTCATGGACCATTAGGAGAAAAAGTAAAGGCCTGTTTTGGGGTGTTAGGAAATCAAAAAACAGCTGTAATTGAAGTCGCCGAAGCATGTGGGCTTCATTTAGTTAAACGTAATAAAAGAAATCCACTCATCACGACAACATATGGAGTAGGAGAATTAATTCTTGCTGCTTTGGAATTAGATATTACTAAAATTATTATCGGGCTCGGTGGTAGTTCAACAAATGATGGTGGCGTTGGGATGCTTCAAGCTCTAGGTGTTAAATTCACAGATGAATATGGTCAAAACTTAACATTCGGTGGTGGTTCACTTCAACAGTTAAAAACAATTGATATCAGTCAGTTAGATTCACGTTTTACAAAAATAGATATCGAAGTGGCATGTGATGTTTCCAATCCATTAACGGGATTAAATGGAGCAAGTTATATTTATGGACCACAAAAAGGTGCAACACAACAAATGGTACAAACCTTGGATAAAGGATTAAAACATTATGCACAAGTTGTTGAAAAGCAATTAAAGATAGATGTTGATCATTATCCTGGTGCTGGAGCTGCTGGCGGATTAGGAGCTGCTTTAATCGGATTTGGTCATGCAAAGCTTCGCAAGGGAATTGATATTGTGGTGGAGTATAGCGAATTAGAATCAAAAATGGCAGATGCAACCTATGTGTTAACAGGTGAAGGAAGTCTAGATCACCAAACTCAATATGGGAAAACACCTGTTGGCGTTTCTTTAATTGCTCAAAAAAGTAACATTCCTGTTATCGCATTTGCAGGTAAAGTGGGCGATGATATTGAAGCGTTGTACGATTTAGGAATGACAGCTGTTATCGGAATATTACCGAGTGTAGTGACCCTTGAAGAAGCATTAGAAGAGGGTTCTAAAAATGTAGAAAAAGCAGTTGAAAACGTGATGCGTTTAATTCAAACTAAATAGAAGAGGTAGATTATGACACAATTAATATTTTTAAAACCAATCTTTCATGAAAAAATATGGGGAGGGAATCGTTTAAAATCAATGTATCATTACGATATTCCATCTGAACAGACAGGTGAGTGCTGGGCAATTTCTGCACATAAAAATGGTGATTGTCTAATAGAAAATAGCAAGTATGATGGGATGACGCTTTCACAATTATATAGCACACATCGTGAGTTATTTGGAAATATAAACGGAGATGTCTTTCCATTATTAACAAAGATACTAGATGCTTCAGATGATTTGTCAGTGCAAGTGCATCCCGATGATGAGTATGGATTAAGAGTTGAAGGTGAACTTGGAAAAACGGAATGTTGGTATGTTTTAAACGCACAGGAAGGGGCAGAGATGATTTTTGGCCATCATGCTATGACTCGTGATGAATTTGAATCTATGATTAAAGAAGGGCGATGGAATGATTTACTACGTCGTATTCCTGTTAAAAAGGGAGACTTTTTCCATGTGCCAACAGGAACGGTTCATGCCTTATTAAAAGGGACTTTAGTACTTGAAATTCAACAATCTTCTGATACAACCTATCGTTTATACGATTACGATAGACGTGATGATAATGGAGCGTTAAGACCTTTACATATTCAACACTCAATTGATGTAACGACAATTCCCCATAAAGAATCAACTCTCAATCGTGAAGTTAAAATGTACGGCGAATCAGTGATTACTACGTTTGTATCATGTGATTTCTTTACGGTAAGTAAATATGATGTGAAAGACGATCTCACTATCATAAACGAAAAACCATTTTTAATGATGAGTGTGACGGATGGAGCTGGAAGTGTGAATGGAATTTCAGTAAAAAAAGGAGATCATTTCATTATTCCAACACAAGTTAAACAAGTTAATATCAAGGGAACTCTTGAATTAGTGGTGGGAAGTCTTTAATATAAATTGTCTTGTTAGAAATGCTAATAAAATGGTAAACTAATTTAGTTGAAAGATCATATTGAATGGAATGAGGGATCTGATGTGAACTTTGATGAGCGAGTTTTATTGCAGGAATTATATTTGAGTGATACAGAGGATCTTGTTATTAATTACATAAGGTTGAATAAAGAGAAAGTTGTCAGTCAATCTATTCAGAAAACAGCTCAGGAGTTATACACTGTCCCAAATACAATTGTGAGACTAGCAAAGAAGTTAGGGTATGTGAGTTATTCGGAAATGAAGTTTGAGTTAAAGCAAGAATTAAATGCTATGTTTAATCAGGAAAAGAAATCACAACTGAAGTCTTTACCACAACTCCAAGTCCCAGAAAGTATTTCTAAAACATTACAACTGTTTGATAAAAATCATATGAGTAAAGTGGCAAAGATTTTAATTGAATCGAAAGAAATATTGTTTTTAGGGATTGGAGATACGACGCCGTTTTGTGAGATGTTTGTAAAAAACTTACAGTGTTATGGAATTTCTGCACACTATTTTCACCACAGACATGACATGATGTATCATGTCCAACAAGTTACATCTAAACATGTTTGTCTTGCGATTAGTGTGAGTGGTGAAACTAAAGATGTATGTGAAGCGATTAAGTTAGCCAAAGATAAGGGCGCAACAACCATCACATTAACTCATTTTTATAAAAATTCATTGGCTGATTTAGGCGATGTTAATCTGTATTTTTGGGCACAGTATGAAGAAATGAATGGTTATAATATTACGGATAGACTGGGACTTTTACTACTGATTAGGTTAATGAGTGAACAGATTTGGGAATATAAAGTGTAAGGGGAATTAGTTGTGTTTAATGTCCGAATTTGAAAAGTAGGAGATGACATGACTTTGTGACGATGAGGGGTAAACCTGATTTATATATTGTCTGAACCATTTTGAATTTTCTAATTAGTATAAAAAATGTAGGTAACAATTTTTATTGTTAACCTACATTTTTTTTATGACTAGATAAATTAGTTCGTAAGAGGTACTAGTAAACTAATGGGTAAAGGGAGAAAATAATCTATTTTTATAGAGATTGTAATATAAATTTTCTTCCATTAAAATTAGTATCTTGAGAGATAAAATCATTTTATGAGAAAGAAATCTTTAAAAATTTTAAATTTATCCGCACACTTTGACCTATTTTTTTGTTAAACATTTTGAAAGGAGGTTTTTTTATGTCTTTG
>JBOFCV010000368.1:0-2991 GCA_051646305.1 Turicibacter sp. | reverse complement strand
AAAGAACTATTCGTTGAGTATAACATTCCGTTTGATGGGATTGATGAAGAAGCTTTGAATGGTTTGACCCCATATGATTTTATGGATTAATCTTTAGTATAAGATTAATCTTTTTTTATGAAAAGTTCTACATAAAAATGCAAATTCAAGGCAAACTAGTTAAGAAATCTAAAAATGAGGTGAAGTAATGAAAAGACTAATTATGTTTGTTCTATTTGTTGTGGTATTAGCTGTAACACTTATGTATTATGAAGACCCAAAACACTTTAAAAAAGAGGTTCGTAAACAATTTAAAAGAAAAGTAAAGAATTTTCATTACTTAGAGGATTTATTGAAATTTTAATGAAAACTCTCTCGTTGAGAGAGTTTTTTTTAAAAAAGAAAAAATGGAGATAAAACCTAAAAGATGCTAATGTTTCACATATTTTGATAAAAAAGCTTGAAACCTAAGCATAAAATAGATAAAATAGAGTCGATAGTAAAATGTTGAGAGAAGAAAGTAAATATTTTAAGTTTTACAGAAAGGGTATTCTATGGCTGAGAGATACCTAAACAGCGAAATATTGAAAGCTACTTCTTGAATGCAGTTAAAGACTGCCGGTTAACACCGTTATTGTTATTAAGAGTTGATAACTAATTTTTAAAAAGTTATCAAAATTAAGGTGGTACCGCGTTTTGACGTCCTTAAATTCAAGGGCTTTTTTTTATGTTTAAAAACATAAATCTTTCGTACGAAATATATGAAAGGCGATGTTAGACAGTATTGTTACGCTAAGGAAGATATATCTTAATTCATGTGCATCTCTTCAACAAACAAGTGAGGATGAGTACAGTAGATAAACCCATGCAATCCAAATCGTTCAAAGAAAACCAATAGCTTTTGGCTGCAATGAACTAAAAACCTAAAATATTGGCTAACAAAGTTAAATAAAAAGTCGTACATTTTATACTTTTAAGAGGTGAGATAATGAAACACATGACAGGTTCAGAAATTCGTGCAATGTATCTAAACTTTTTTAAATCAAAAGGACATATGATCGAGCCAGGAGCTCCTTTAGTTCCAAATAATGATCCAACCTTATTATGGATTAATAGTGGGGTTGCAGCATTAAAAAAATATTTTGATGGACGTGAAATCCCAAATAATCCACGAATTACAAATGCACAAAAGTCAATTCGTACAAATGATATTGAAAATGTCGGGAAAACAGCTCGCCATCATACGTTCTTTGAAATGCTTGGAAACTTCTCAATCGGAGATTATTTCAGAGAAGAAGCAGTGACTTGGGCATGGGAATTATTAACTTCAGATGAATGGTTTGGGTTTGATAAGGAATTATTATATATTACTGTTTATCCTGATGATCAAGAAACATACGATTTATGGATTAAATTAGGTGTTTCTCCAGAACATATTATTAAATTAGAATATAACTTCTGGGAGATTGGTGAAGGACCTTGTGGACCTAATACGGAAATTTTCTTTGATCGTGGAATTAAATATGATCCTGAAAATATCGGAAAACGATTAATTGAAGAAGATCTTGAAAATGATCGTTACATTGAGATTTGGAATGTGGTCTTCTCACAATTTAATTCAAAAGACGGACTAGAGCGTTCACAGTATCCAATGTTACCGAATAAAAACATAGATACTGGGATGGGACTAGAGCGTATGGCATGTGTTATTCAAGGTGTTGAAACTAACTTTGACACTGACTTCTTTATGCCGATTATTCGTAAAACAGAAGAACTATCAGGTGTTAAGTATACACCCGAAACACAAATATCATTTAAAGTCATCGCCGATCATGTGCGTACAGTGACATTTGCTGTCGCAGATGGTGCTTTATTGTCAAACGAAGGTCGCGGGTATGTATTGCGCCGCTTATTACGTCGTGCAGTACGTTATGGTAAAAAACTTGGAATTGAACGTGCATTTATGTATGAATTAGTACCTGTCGTAGCTGAAATTATGGCAGATTACTATCCATATGTAACAGGTAAAATCGATTTAGTTCAAAAAGTTATTATGGCTGAAGAAAATCGTTTCCGTCAAACATTAAGCGATGGAGAAAAAATCTTAAATGATTTAATTTCTAGTAGTAAAGAAAATAAAATCAGTGGAAAAGATGCCTTTACGTTATATGACACATACGGATTCCCATATGAACTAACACTAGAATATGCAGAAGAAGCTGGATTTACAGTGGATAGAAGTGAATTTGATGCAGAAATGGAAGCTCAACGTGATCGTGCGCGTCGTGCACGTGAAGATGTTGCAAGTATGCAATCACAAAATGAGGCTTTAATAAACTTTAAAGAATTATCAACGTTTGTTGGTTACACTGACTTGCAAGCAACATCTAATGTCATCTTCTTAGTTCAAGACGGTGAGGCTGTTGAATCGTTAACAGGTAAGGGGCAAGTTATTTTAAATGTAACGCCATTCTATGCTGAGAGTGGTGGACAAGCAGCGGATACAGGGGTGTTAGTTTGTAAAACGGCGAATGTTAAAGTACTTGATGTCATTAAGGCACCAAACGGTCAACACTTACACACCGTTGAAGTTGATGGAATATTAAGTCTAAATGATGAAGTAAGTGCTTCTGTAAAAGTTGAAAATCGTTTAGCGTTAACAAAGAATCATACAGCGACTCACATTTTACATCAAGCATTAAAAGATGTAATTGGGGAACATGCAAATCAAGCAGGATCATTAGTTTCGTCTGAACGTTTACGTTTTGATTTTACGAATATGACGGGATTAACATATGATGAGATTCAAAAAATTGAATCTATCGTGAATGAAAAAATCGCGATGAGTCTACAAGTTTCTGTCAATGAAATGGCAATTGAAGAAGCAAAAACGTCAGGGGCTATGGCTTTATTTAGTGAAAAATATGGAGATACTGTTCGTGTTGTAACGGCAGGTGATTATAGTGTTGAGCTTTGTGGCGGATGTCACGTTTCAAATACATCTGAAATTGG
>JBOFCV010000345.1:0-20237 GCA_051646305.1 Turicibacter sp. | reverse complement strand
ATATTTTTCAATGATACCCTCTAAAGAATTACCTTTTGGTTTTAAATAGGTGGATGAAATTAACACATCCTCAATATATTTTGAATCAATATTATTTCCAAGAGACCACAATTTATCAGATTTCACACTAATATTTGCTTTAGCAGCCATCTCTTTTAAATTAAAAGATTCTGGTGGTTTACCATCAACAAATAATTTTGCAAATTCATTCTGCATTAGTAATTTAAACGCCTTATCATTTTTATATAACAAATTGTGTTTTCTCTTATCGGTAAACCACCATGTCGAATCCTGTTCAACTACTTTATCGAGAACATTTGCTGGAGTGATCGATGGATTTTTAATCATTGAACTACTTAATCTATCTAAATCCATTTGGGAATTTAAACCATATAGTGATGCAAATATCACTGGTGATGATTTTTCTAATAAAACATTCTCAAAAGAATTTTGATATAATTTAGCATATGGACTTTGAGATAATTTTATTTCGCGTTTGAGAGATTGTAAAAATGGAAGCATTGTGATATCCCCATTTCTCAACCTCAATAATTCCTGATTGGTAAATAATGTAGCTGTTTTACTTTTGTTAAGTGCTTCTAAATCTATTACTCCTTCTTTATTAGTTGGATTTGGAGATTGGACAACTGGTGTACCTGGATTATACATTACAGTTTGCTCTACTAAATCTAATCTGGATGCAGCTTTATTTTCTGGGAATGAAGATAAAAATCCAGCTGGTGATGCTAATTCTCTTTCAATAAAATAATCTATCGGATTTGATTGTAGTTTTTCTTTTGCAACCTCAGAATACGTAGCAATTATGTTTGACCTTATCATTTTATCAGTTGTACTTAGTGTTTTATCTTCGAATATTTTAGCTATCATGACATTTTTCACATTTTCAATACCACTAAGTGGTGAATTGTCTAACATGGAGTTGAACTCAGATATTAAAGTAGCTGCACGTGGGTTATTTTTATTTATCTCATTTATGTTCAATGTCATGATGGAAGATGCTTGAATTTCTACTTTTGTTTTTCTATCGATATACGGTTTAGCGGCTGCATATGGAAGACCCATTTTATCAACTAGATACTTCTCGAACAGACCCATAGATATGTTTGGATCTGTTGTCATTTGCTCTATATTTTTATTACGTTGTTCGTTAAGAAACTGATGTGTTCTAAGCTCTCCCCATTGAGAAACAAGTGTATGATATGCCTCTTGCCCCATTGTAGAATCCAACACATTTTCATAATCATCATGTCTGTGGTTGTCAAAATTTAAATAACCAACAGCTAAATCAAGTCTTTGTTTATGGAGTTGTTTAGATGTTACTTCCTTTAAGTCCCTCAACACATTCTGCATTGAAGAATTTAAAAATTTATTTGACTCTTCTGTAGCAAAAACACCAAGTCCAGCTTTAAATTCAGCAAATTTATTTGTTATATCTTCTATATAGGCGGTGTATATAGCAGAATTGGTCAAGTCTAAATCACCATAATTGAGTTCATCTCTAATCTGATTTGCATAGTTCATGACTTTCATCTGACTTTTATATAATTGATCTCGTTTAACTATATCAAGACCATCTTGAATAGATGTAACCATGTTTTGATAGAACGAACGCGATATCTTTTCCTGCTCAGTCAGCATATCAAGATCTGATTCAGCTCTATCCACACTGAGTTGTCCCTTCGCATTCTCTAAACTATTGATGAAATTATCAGTTGTCATATGTTAATCCCTGTGATCTTCCAACTAGATTTAAATTATATTTATATTTGTTATCTGGCGAAATAAAATCCAGTATGCTTTCCAAAAAATATCTACGATACATTGTACTTAAAATTGGAAAGTTTTTGACTAGAGTATATGCGGATGTTCCTTTTGCCAATTGATATGTTGCACCACTAAAATCTCCAATCGCTAAATGTTTTACAGCGGCAGCTGATGCAGATATCAATGGTATGAGTGGTGCTTTTAGCTGATTATCCACCAAGGCAGATAAATTTCCTTCCATAATTTTTGCAACTGGATCTCCGAATATTCCCAATAAAGGGGAATCTATAAGTGTACTAATAAGAAACTTTTCCCAATCATTGATTGAAGCCCCTGTAGCCTTCGCTCTGATAGAATGATATAAAAATGACTGAGCAATAGATGTTGCAACATATGATCTAAATATATCTGGAAATTCAGATCTGATTTCAGTTAACATTCTAATTGTGTTAGTAGCTTCAGTCAGCATAGGAAGTTTGTATTTGAAAATCGAAGACACAATAAAATTAAGAACTGGAATTCCAAATGTAGAGTTCTTTATTACAGTTCCAAATAGATTTGCCTCTGGTACTTGAATTGTTGAGGCAGCTAATATTCTAGCATTTACTTTATCTCTAACATCAAAATTTGGAATTAAATGAGACAATAAAATATAAGATTCCATATGTTGTTGAACAAATGCATTTTTGTGTTTTTGTAAATACTCCCACCATGACAAATCATTAGAACCAATCCATTTATTTAAAAAATTCGGAACCTCTAAATCATTATCTATTATGGCTTTGGCTAATTTTTTATTATGAATTAGCTGAGATGCCCTAGATCCATCATGTGATAGTTGCCTATTCGAAAACAGAACATCTCCTAGACTTCTGTCTAGTTGTTCATTCGTGTTTTCGTAATACGAGGGAGTTGTCTCTATTTCGAAAACATCAGATGTAATTTTGATTTCATCTTCGTTCAAATTCCCCAATAAAGTCCTCAAGTAAGTCTTTAAACCTTCTACTTTGCCTTTAAATGTTGGAGATGCCATTAATGATATCGCGGTAGCATCATTGATGACGGAACTCATTATCATTCCGGATAGTGAGGTAGTATAATACGCATTAGATAATCTATTATACCATTTTCTAACTGGAACCTCTACATTTCTAAAATTACTTCTTGTAGCATTAGCTAATGCAGCAGCTGTATTGTATTGAAGCTTTAGTAGATATTTTCTATATGCTCTGGTTACTTTTGATGATTTTTCCGACAAACCCATTGCCTCATCTAAGTCATCATTTGGTTTATCTAAATACGCCTGAATTACATCTCCAAAAGTGCCTACTTTATCAGCGATAGAATATTCATTACCCGAATCTTTTTCTATAACACGCAAGTATTTCAAATCTAAAATTGATCTTATTTGCCGTTCTTCAGTTTGTAAGAGATGCTCCTTAAAATCAGTAAATAAATTGAATGCTTGCAATACCCTAACTGTGGCATCATAATCTTTAAAGTATAAAACACGCCTGTTAAGTAATTTTATACCCCTAGACCTAACTGCATCCTTTCCAAACGCTTTTAAAACATTTTCAATTATTGCTTTAGAGTCCTCAAACGTGTACGGTTCAAATCCCTCTGGAGCAATTCCTGTTCTCAAATACTCATTTAATTTTTCATTAAGTGCTGCTTTTTTCTCCCTATTGAACTCTTCACTTATTTTGTTCGTATAATAATTGATTTCCATTGTCTTAGTATCTAGATTTGAATGTAGTGGCTTAGCCATTTCTGTAATAGCATCCTCGTGTGACATTGTTTTTCTGTAGGAATCGTAAATATTCACCAATTCTACACGTTGTAAATTTTGGTAATAATACTCATTTATATTTCCCCTGGATTCTTTCGATAAAAGTGATTTTACACGTTGATCTAGTTCAAATTTAACTGTCCTAATCTCTTCCATATATGATTTTATTTTATCAGGTAAATTTGAAAATGTATCTTTCACATATATATCTTTGAGTCTGAAATTAATTTCTCTCTCCGCCTCGTCTTTTGAGACATTAAATACTGTAGTCCATTCTCTAATAGCTTTATTAACTAAAGAATGTGTTTTCTCTATATATTGAACTCGTAGGGTTTTATACATTGCATCTACATTCCTGAAATGGTCGATTAATCCAGATGAAATACTAGTTGGGTTAATTTTATCCTGTGGAATTCCGAAATAATCTTTTGCTATAGCAAATAATTCTGGTGCCTCATGTGCTAGTGGGGGTGCTGTATCATTTTGATACATTTCTGGGTCTGAGATGTTAATACCAGCCGACTCTGTATTTACAAATTCCTCTAAGTTTATGTTATTGTATCCAACAGTTGAATCTTTTGAAGCTAATGATCTATGTACATCATCTGATAGATTATGAATTAAGTTTATAACCGCAGCTCTAGATAAATGTGATTGTCCCATCATCTTGTCTGGGTCTGTTACCAGATCATTAACGTAAGTTAATAAAGCCTCATCCCTAGTTGTTTTTTTCTTTGATGCTAATTTAGAAATTAGTTTTGTGGCGTAAGTTGTTTGTTTGCCCTTTGGAAGAGTCGATCTCAAAAAATATCCAATAACATGATATTCGTTATTTATTTTATTAGCATCTTTTGGTCTATAGTAAACACCCGCATCATTTCTGAATAGTTTACCATTTTCCATTTGTTTCAATAATAAATTGGTGAATTTATCCCACCCAGGTAATTTATTCAATTCAGCAACTAAATTATTTGTCACAAGTTCGTCTTGAAAAATAGATTTTAATCTAAATAGCTCTCTGTACTCTTTACCAGCTTCTGAAGTAATAAATTTAGATATTAGTTCATTACCCTTTTGAGCACTAAATCTGTTATATTCCTCTTCAGAATTAAAATATTGCCTGAACTGTTCTGTTTTAGCAAAATCTAATGCTCCTTCTTGCATCATTCTAAAAGATGGTGATTCATCCAAGTTATTTATGTTCTTACCTATAGATAACAATGTATCTTTCACCAACCCAAAATCAACATTTGAGAATGAATTTTTAACACTGTTAATAAAAGTTTTTTCGGTGGGTGGTTCTTGTATTTGTGGTTTAGGGGTTGGGATTTCCATTTGATCCAATTGATCAACTACAAATTTATCTATAACATCTTGATCCACATCATTAGTCAAAGCATCTCCAATTTCATGGAGTTTTTCTTTAATGACATCATTAAGAGGATCTTCATTCCCGAATTTAATAGACGTATTCCCAGATGTAGATTTAAATTCTCTACCATCCATATCTTTAATTTTTTTTAGAAACCCAAGTTTGTTTCTAATAGAAATCTTATTACCTGTGAAAAATTCCATTTTAAACCGTAGCTTTATTTACAATATTGTTTTGTGATTTCTCTGAAGCCAACTGTAATAAATCAGCTAATACAGTATTTTCACCAGTTTGATTTTCTATTGATACAGAAAATAAATTAGATGCCTCTGTCATGATAGCAGACGAATCTATTCCAGCTTGTTTTAATTGAGCGGCTTGTCCAAGCAGTGACATACATGCAGTTAAATCTCGAATACGAGATGATGTTTGTGGAACACCAGTAACATTTCTCACCCTGATTTTGAAATCCATTATGTCTAGTTTATTTTCATTCATGGTTTTAAATTTAAATGCTGGTAAATCACTCTTGTTCGAATACAACATATATTTTATTAGTGGAATTAAAACATCATCCACGATCGCAGCTGCTTTATTCGATATAGAAACCCTATCATATGAGTCTCTGAGCTGTGTTTCTTGAACTGACATGCCAGATTCCCCCTTTGCAAGAATCATTCTATTTGGCGACAACATTGTTAAAACACCTCGTTTATATTCCTCCACCATCCTCAAGGTCAATGAGGGATCAATTCTGTTTGGTAATTCTTGAATTGGAATATGATCTGTTATCGAATTAGCTGACTTTACTAGGATCCTACACCCAAGAGCACTAGTTATTTTTTCATCAGTGAATAATTGTTGTTTTTGAGTATCAATTTGCCCCTCCATAGCTACTATAGTTGGGACTAACGTACTATAAGCTGCTTCCTCTAGAGATTGGAGCATGTTATTAATTGTTATTAGCGCCGGCAACACATGAAGTCCCATCCCGTCACCCAGTTTATTCCCAGATCGTGGTGCATAAAAGGAAACATAAATTGGTTGATATTTATGATGTTTCTTTTCATAGATTGTGGTCATGGATTCATCATTTTTATCATATAAAAATTGCGAAGATGACCATGTATTTGTCACAACATTTCTCTCGAACACCCTATATAATTCTTTATTTTTTAGAGCTGAATCCATTTTCCAAGAGCTAAACCATCCATTAGCCACTCCAATATTCACATCATCTATTTTCTCAATATCACGCATCGAAAACACAACTCTTTCAATGGAATGGGTTCTCCCATACTCGACTGACACCATTTCTGGGGGAATTGAAACAAATACATCTCCTAATGAAGTTTGATCTACGAATAAAACCCCCATTCCTAATTCAAACCAGTCTCTGATGAAACCATTAAATGATATTTTAAAATTACACATTGGATCATTAAATTTATCCAAGATCACAGAAGATGCTTCTTGATAAAATTTAATTAATTCTGGATCGTCTTTAAAATCAGTTTGATTTGGTATTAGTTCGAATGCTGGCTGTGAGTAATTCCAAATAGTAGTTTCAAAAGTAGAGACCCAATAATCAATATATTGATTGATGTCAGATATATCTGGCTTATATGTTGGATTTTTAAAAGGTAAAACCGACGTATCCGATTTAGAATAATCTGTGTAGTCACTTCCATATACAATAGATTTATATATGGAGATATTGTTGTTAAATATAGCTTTTTTCAATTTGGAATCCATTAAAGAAACCAACTTATTTATTTTGTTAAATCTGGAATTAGATGTGGTTATACTCATTCTTTATCCTCTTTTTTCAAAAGATAATCTTCAAACCCCTTATAAGAAGCTTTAGCGAAACCTCCTATTAGATCATTTCTAAACTGTAAACGGACATTAGTATACATTTTATCCAATTGATTAGATAAATTCGAAGCCCCTTGAGTTTCTATATCGTTTTCTAATGCATCAGCTTTAGATAGTTCAGAAATTATTAACGGAGAGGACGGATCTATATTGTTAGATGCGGCTATTTGACTGATAGATGACTTATAATTAATCAAATCCCTTCTCAGTTTCTGAATCTGATTAGTATAATTAGTTTGTAATAGATTTTTTTTAGCCTCAAACTCATCTTGTTTTAAAATAAATGAACTAATAGCCGAACCCGTATTTAGTATTAAGCTTGCTAACCACATTTTTGCTTTCCTTTGTCACAATACCATAATAAAAAGTATAAGATAATGCATCTAAAATATCTGGTGATTTTTCATTTGGGAGTTTTCTACCGATATTATATCTCCCAAGATCATCTAATTCCCATCTTATCAGTTTACATTCTGATGTAAAGTTCTGTTTTTCTAATGATGATTTAGTGTTTAAAAATACAGTATTATTTATAGCCCAGTCCCTCGTCAAATAAAATAACTCCGACTTTCTATTAACAAACTTTGTGTGCTGTATTGATTGAGTTTGTAAGGCTATATCTGGAATATTAGTTATTCCTCTTGCTCGCAAATTAGAAAGCAAATCACGTCCTATACCTGAAATATCAATTACAATTCTAGCACCACAATTATAATAATATTGGATTTTTTCAATTATATCATTTGGTCTAGTGATATTAGAATAAAATAGAATTTCAGCCTGATTATTACATCTCGAGATAATACATGTGTAATCTTTTCCCACACCATAAGATACATCTATTCCGATAACACAGCTGCTATTATAATTTACCATGTCGTCTAAATATATGTAATTGTCACGATCTAACATGTTGTTAATGTCTTCTGTTGCAAGAAAAGTGTAGTCTCTGTTATCACAAAATTCAGCGTCGATAAATATCTTATATTGCTCGGTACCTTCCTGATAGGATTTTCTTCTTTCTATTGAATTATTATTTCTTGTTCTTTTTAATGCTGAATCTGGAACATGATAATGATAAAATGACTGATATTGTGGATCATTAAATATCTTATAAAAAATAGACGATCCAGTTGTATCAGTTGTATTTCCAGCTAGTATCATAATTCCTTTCCCAGATGTAAAAATACCCTGTAATACATTGTAAACATTTGTGTCTAGAGTGGATGCTTCATCTATCACATATAGATTCATGCTTTGACTATGATCCCCTGCCACTGAGTCAATGGTGGTTGAATTAGATACTATACCAGCAATCATATTAGCTTGTGATGGATATCCTGTGTCTTCCAATAAATGAATTGTTAGTTTATTGAATTGAAATAAATCTGTAAAATTAGCTGTGGCTAGTAATTCTTTACATGCTCCAAGTAATACATCACTGGTTTGTCTTTGTGTAGACGACATACCACGCACTCTAGGATATTCAAAACACATACAAGCCCAAATCATAATTAGAGCTAATAATCTTGTTTTCCCAGCTCCTTTACATGATTTAATTGCAATTCTAAGGGCTGTTCTCTCAGATAACATGAATTTGTCTATTTTCTTGATGATCTCTATTTGAAAATCTTCAAAAAACAGTTTGGTTCCTTTGTTTGGATGAGACGGAATATCATACCATTCTCCAGTTCCATCTGTTGTTTCAAATTCTTTGTAAAAATAATGAGTTATAAATCCAAGTAAATTATACTGATATATTTTCCATATATTCATTATAATCCCAAATTAAAAATCATAATCGTCTGGTGTTATTTTTACTTTTGCATATTCAGTAGATGGGGTTTTTAAGAAATCATAACTTTTATGATCTGCCATTGTGTCCATGAAAGCTAATGGGCATTTTATAGATTGATATTCACCAATTAAAAAGAATGATAATCGTTGCTGAATCAAATACGTGTAATAAGATTCTAGCTTATACAATGTTGCCACTAATTGTTTTGGTAAATCAGACTCTGTGATTGTTAACTTTAGGGCATTTATCCACTGAAGTTCAAGATGCATGATCATTTTTGAATATTCATTTAATAAATTGGAATAAATCATTATGTCGATATTATGTTCTTGTTTGGCGTATGATTTAATGAATTTAGACATAGCCTCGACATGTAGGTTTTCATCTCTGATTGAGAATGCAACAATAGAACCCATGTTCGGAAATAAGCCATCATCCGATAAAGACAATAACAACGCAAACATCCCATACAACATAACTCCTTCACCAAACAAAACACATTTGATAATGTTTAATAGGTTGTCTCTGAAAAAATTTTTATTTTCTCTTAGTTCAATTTTTACACTATTCAAATTACTGAGTCTGCCTGCTTCTCTTTCGTAATTTTCAAAGTTTCTATAAATTCTACCATCTAGATTTAATGACTCAAATAAAAAACTATACGCCCAAACATGGATTGCTTCCATACATGCTATTGTTGAAAACATCATTTGTATTTCTGGATAATCATTCACGTTGAAGAAACACGGATACAGCTTTCCATATGTTTCAGCTATTTCAACATCGGACTGAACAAAATAGGATAAAATATCACTAACTACACTTTTCAATGATGGATTAGCAGCTTTAAAATCTAAAATATCCTTTTGCATGCTGAATTCCTTAGGAGTCCAGAACATAGTTAGCTGCTGCTCAAATGTTTCGGTGCATATTTGATATTTTTTGTTGTATAGGGTCTTCATTTGAATTTCCAATTTGTAAAAATTATTTTTTTTATTTTAGAAGCTAAACAATATAAAATAAACTTATGTGTTTGACAATATAATTTTTCTATTTGTAAAAATTACACTGTGTGATTGGTATGCCACCTTATGCAACAGCAATTCAGACACCCCCCTATCTATTTTTTATTAGATATTTTTTCAAGGTGTATTAGTTTTTCATGTATGTTTTTAAGATTTATTCATTTTTTAATGTGATAAAAATAAAATAGAATAGAATAGAATAGAATAGAATAGAATAGAATAGAATAGAATAGATATCATATCATATATATATAATACATCACTTATACATTACACATGATGTTTTGTGTTTAAATAAAATTATAAGATCATAACTTCAGGTAATTAATATATTAATTGTTTATGTGTGCACGCGCGCGCGCGTTCAATATATATGATTTGAGGCAATAAATGATTAACAAATTAATTATAAAAAAAAGTATAAAAATAATACAAATAACTATTGCATCATAATTAAATAGTGTTATTATCTAAAAGTGATGAGTAAACAATTATGTTTAATTAGTTTTTAGTTAAAATAAATTGAATTACTTATAAAATAATTCTTTACATATCATTTTTTTATGATATGATAAATTAATGTTGTTTAAGTTGTTGTTTTTACAGGTAAAAAAATGCAAGTGTTCGCAATCGATTATTTCGATCGTGATGTCAGAAATGGTTTACGCGGTCAAATAGAATTAAAGTGTAGGTTAAATAGTGTGTGTATGTGCTATGACCCGTGTGATTCACGGGATCAAAACAGATATTATTTAATAGACTCAAACTATACAAACCTACAAAATGCAAATCAAGACTGGGTTGTCACGATGTTTTATCAAATTATGATTGTTCTAATAGAAGAAATGGCTACTTTCAGTGATGGTATATATCATGCTATAATAAATGGTGTGCAGTACACCGTAGTAGAATATTCTTATGCTGAATATTATGATTTTGAGTAACATGATGCGGGGTAACGCCCGCGTTGTGATGCGTAACGTGATGTGTGATGTATGATGTGGTGTGATGCGTGATGTGATGTGTGGTACACTGGTACACTGGTACACTGGTACACACTGGAATAATGTGTTTTGATATACATATATATTAATCAATGTATGTATGTTAAAGCATGTTTTTTAAACACTGCTTGCTTTTTTTATTTTTTTTTAATGGTAGATATATGATGGATAAAATTTATGATGATAATCCAGCAATTAAAATGGGTGCTGGAAAATATTATTATTACATACAACCAATTTATTTTAAACAGTTCGAGCACGAGCTGGGTTATTTTAAATTTAATATCAGAGCATATGTTAAGGGTAATGTATGGGTGTGTAATAAGTTATATAATCCAGTTGCTGATGTCTCTATCAGTGAGTTTCATGATTTGGAGGACAACACTCGCGATTCCAAAATGTATAAAGAGGCATGTAATAAGTCACTAGTGCTTGATACTTTTTATGAATTAATAGAAGATAGTTATTGTGACACGCGTTGCAAATTATTTAGGGAATTAAGTGATCTCGTTGATAGTAAAGTTGGATCCAGGTATGCTTTTCCTATTCAAAACAAGCCTCATGACTATATAGAAAATAATTCAGACTGCCATAAGTTTGTTTTTTTCTTGGAAAAGAAAAAATCCTCAGAATAAAATCATAGAATAAACATATATTCTCATCCATATATATATTATATTGTATTGCGTGATACATATATGGAATGAGGATATTATGGTTGATGATTTGAATAGGCAAAATGAAATCACTAGAGACTTCTTACATTTTTCAACAGCTATTGAGAGAAGATCAGTTGGAAAAATAAATACACAAGAAGAGTATACTACATTTTTAAATAAAAACAAAAGAAAACATCTTGTTATTCAGCCAAAATTAGACGGCTGTAATATTTTATGTTACGTGGTAGACGGATTTATTGTCAAGGCAACCACTCGTAATGGCCATGACGTCAGTGAAAAAATCAACAATATCAAAGTATATGGTTTGAATATCAAACATGGATTCTTGCTGGGTGAACTGGTAAATTCAAACGGTCGAGCTATTGCATCTGGTTTTCTAATCAAAAAATCCCCAACAGAAAAAGACTATGAGAACAATCAATTAATCATTTTTCAATCCTATAATATAAAAAATAAAACATGGTCTATCAACGAAGATATCAGTAGCCCATTTAATCAGGAAGAAATAATCGACGTCACTCAAATTAAAATCCCAGAAAAATACAATGATATACCATGTGATGGTGTAGTGATAAAACAGTATGAGAATGCATTGTTTGGTGTTGCATATAAGGGATTGTGTCTGTGGTATGAAACAGTCATCACTGGTGTATTCGTTACAGTTAGCAAAGCAGGTAAAGAAACACCAGTGTGTTATGTTAAACCTTTTCAAACTGCCAATGGAAAAACAATAAAGAGTTTGAGTTTATATAGCATGGATGTTTTCAAACAGATGAATGTCACTATTGGAGATGTGGTGATTGTAAAGACAGAAAGCAATGGTGATTTCCCTGTGCTGTGTGGTAAGAAAATCCTACAGGAGAACAACGAGATCCTGTAGGATTCTACTAAGCTTCAGTATAATATTTTTCTCGAATGTTAGATGTGAAGTTTCTATAGATGATATAGCACGCATCACGATATGCTGCATTGTCTAGGTTGCGATGTGATTCTTTAATGTTAAAGAAAACACATTCAACCCCAATATTATGCAGCTTCACAAACGAGTTAAACTCCCAAATCATTTTCTCTCGCATCGCATGTAAAAACACATCTGTTTTGTTCTCGTAAAAATAAATACCAGCTAGACCTCTCTCAATATATAGGGTGTCTATGTGTAAAGAATCATATAAAACCCTATAGAATGAATTGTAAGCGGCATTTATTCGAAGTTCAGATTCATATAGGTCATCATCCTTATATCTTATTTTGTATAGGGATGATCCTCCACTTAGAAACCCAGAAAAAATAGACCTGGCAACAACAGGTTCTCGTTCTTTTAATTTATCTAAATAAGTCGTCTTGCCGGAAGATTCAAGACCCTCTAATATAATTAATTTTCTCATTTTTTAAACCCCATTTCATATTCATCAAACAACAACCATTTATTTTTTTCAGAATCAAAAACCATCATGTCTATTTTAAAATAAAGATATACACTACTTGTGTAACCCCAATATATATCTTTACCTCGATCTATTTTATTTTTCGGATACCTCTCTAAACATAATAAAACATTCACATAAAACGCCTTAACAAACTTAATTTCATTGGTTAAAATCAATGTATTTTCTACCCAGAGACGAAATATATCTTTTACTATCCAACATATAGCCTTGTCTTCGATGAAAACATTCTCTATCTCTCTTAACGAAAAATACACTGCAGTAAATCCATCCTCAAAGATAAAAACCTCTTCGGTTTCATCTTTTAATTCAGAAATAACTTGTAGGGTTCGAAGAAGATAGTTTTTTATTTCAGCTAGGATTCTACAACCTTCACTCTTATCCATTTCTTTAATATGAAAAGAGTCATATGCTTCAGTTAAGCCGTGCCCATGAACAATATATTTTGTGACTTTATCACCATCTAATATTTGCTGACGATAGTCACATATTGCATTGCGACAAGTACTTTCCAAAACAATAATCTTAACATCATTACTCATGGCGAATACTCTCTAAAATCTCATCTAAAAGATCATCATCTTCGTCATCTATATCATCATCATTATCTTCGTCATCATAATCATCACTAATATCATCATCAATGTCATCACTAACATCATCATTATTACAGTACAGCTCCCATAAAAACCTATTGTGATTTTCTTCCATACTAGCTTGATCGGCTTCCGAATCATATGGAATCCTATATCTATCATTCATTTTTATTTCTCCTTTATATAATACTACTCACTATTAGTTTTACTTATTGTTTTTTTTCATCGAATTATTGCTTTTCAATTTTAATTGAAACTTCATAACCCAAATCAATCAGTGACTTGATTGATTTTTTTATTGAAAAAGGCTGACCCTTTTCATTGTTTGTTTTTTTTGCCTGCTTCAAAGCCAATACTTGTCCATAATTAATCTTTAACTCCCTACTAAATTGACCAGCTCCCATCTCATTAACAATGTCGATAATTAAGTCAGACAATATATTTTCTAAATCTTCAATTTCTTTAATCTTATATATAGCTTTCATTTCATATACCTTATTAAAAAATAACACTCATTAAGATATAGTGTTATTTTTTAAATGTCAATGATTAATTACATATATTTTTTTAAATTATTGAAGGGATTATAAAAACCGCTTTGCGGCTTTTTTATAATCTATATTTAATATGTGTATGATATCTTAGAACAGGGGTGTAGAGCGGAGTTATACGTAGCGAGCAACCCTTAAGTTCTAAGATATCATACACATACATATTGAACATATCAAATATAAGGGTTTTTTCTTTTGTTTACTTTTCTTTTTGATTACTTTTTCTTTTGTTTACTTTTCTTTTTGATTACTTTTTCTTTTGTTTACTTTTCTTTTTAAAAATAACTTATTGATATTCTATTAATTCTATATTTTCTAAAAAATTAAATGTAACTGTCCTTAAAATGCACGTTTTTTTTTCCCCACCTGTTGTCAGGCATTCCTTATCGCTAACTGCTTTTCCTGCCTGAACAAAGGTGTCAAAAACCCTGCATTATATAAAATCTATAAAAGATTTTATCAGGTTTTTCATCACTTGTCAAGACATTTTTTAATTATGTTTTGATTGATAAATATAGGTTGTTTAAAAGAAAATGCAGTGTTATATATGTTTTTGAAAAATAAAAAAAATCTATTGCGCTAATCAAATTAATGATATATCTATTGAATGATATGTAATCATTGAGTATTAAATATGTATAAGTATAATGATGTGGTTGAATTTTTATACGATTGTAATCACGACGAGACCTTTTCAAATTTAGGAATCGATCTAGTCAATAAAAAAACTAAATGCCCTTTCAAAGATGAAAACACACCATCATGTCACGTGTATGAACCTACAAGTACATCATGGTCAACCTATTATTGTTTTGGTTGTGGTGCTAGTGGTGATCTATATGAATTACTAGGAAAAAAATTAAATTTATCAAATCACGAAGCACTCAGAGAGGTACTCGGTATTAAGAGTAACGGTTCGTACAGTAAAACAAAAACAAATTTAGCATCGATCAAATTTATAAAATTGGTTGAGGGTCTCAAAGATAATGCAAACACGGAAAATATCTTTTATTTAAAATGCAAAAAATATTTGAATGACAGGCTTGTGACTGATGAGATGATCGAGAAACACAAGTTGAGTTTTTTTTCCGTATACACCATTAATTCAACTTGTAAGGAATTGAATCTATTTTATAACATACACCCAGAATCGATTTTAATACCGTTTATAGAACAAGATGGGAATATTGTTTATGGAATAATAAAAGAACTATCTGGTGCTTATAAATACCCGTTTAACCACCCTACAAAAACATATACATTATTAAAAGACAGACACAACATAAAGTCTCTAGTGATATGTGAAGGACAGTTTGACGCAATGCATCTATTTAACAGATATCCAGATTCAAAAATTATAGCTAGTGGTGGTGCATCATTGAAGGGTATTAAAAATGAAATAGATAATTATTTGGTTATGTTGGACGAGACCTGTAATTCTGATGCTGAAATAATTATTTGCCCAGACACAGATTCAGCAGGATCTAGACTGTGTGAAAAACTAATTAAATATATCATATCGTCTGATATAATCGGTTTTTTTAATATAAAGATACTGATATGGAATGGGGATGCAGTCAAAGATTATAATGATGCGTTGATTGCAAATTGTGAGTTTAAAATTGTAAGTTTTTTACAATGGTTGGTAACAAAAAGAAAAATAGAAGATGACTCTAGTTATATGTTGTTGCTTAATAGAATAAAAGATTATTTCATCAAACACACAACTGGTTTATTATTTTTGGATTATTTTGAATTGAATAAGCCGGTTTTTCATATCGATGACTGTCCTACTTTCCAAATGGCAAACGACTTGATCATCGAGGATGAAGATAAGTTAAAGTCTGATTTATCATTTCATAACATCTACCTCGATAATAATATTTCTGTTAGGACGACTGGGTTTTTAATCTGTTTAGCTGGGATGTTTGGGTCAGGAAAAACTAGATTCTTTGTTCACAACATCATTCATAATTTAAAAAAAACCACTTATCAGTTTTTAATACTCTCATTTGACATGAGAGAAATCGATTTGTTAAAGGTCATCAAGGAATATTATTATTTCACCTTCAATGAGGTTTTACAGGTTGAATTATTGGATCGGATTATTTTCTATACAGATCAAAACAGACACATTGATACTGTGTCAAAAATTCTAACAGAGAAGTTAATAGAAAATCCAAATATCAAGTGTGTCTATGTGGATAATCTCGATAAAATAAATGGTGTGGGAAAAGATAGATGGTCTGAAGAAGATTATATTTGTCAGAAATTAGTGGATATAAAGAAAAAAACAAATGTGTGTATTTGGTTGTTAATCCAAACAAATAAAGAATCAGTAAAACCTAAACGTGAAAGTGAATCCTTTGGGATTGGTCTTGGTGAGGTGAGTGGTTCAAACAAAATAGGTTCTCATTGTGATGTTGTGATTACCATGTGTAGTAAAACAAAAGAAAAAAAAAAATTCATAGTATTTCGTATCAGAAAAAATAGATACGGCTTTTCTGAACAAGATTCATCTCTAGACTCATGTGAATTTGGTCAAATAGTGGAGATGGAAAAGGGTATATTCTCTAAAAACTACCCGAGAATTGCATTCTTCGAAACTAATAACTTAATTAAAAATAAAGACGTTGATGATTTTGAAACTGGATTGTTCTATTAAAAAAGAGGTTGTGTATGGTGGAGTCATATGGTTTTGTTTGCGCTGATAGTTTATTCGATTCTCTATCAGAAAAAGTAGTTTTACATGTTGTAAATGAAAATAAATTAAATTATTCGATTGATGATGTTATAAAAAAAATTTTAAAACCAATGGGGTGGACTGGACAGTATAGAAAATTGGGTACTAAAAGATTTGAGTTTCCACACTTAACAAAATTAAAGCATGAAAAATATGCATGTGCTGTCCCTACTAGAGGAAAAGTAAAATTATTATCTGAGAATCTAGACGGGTTAGAATTAATAACACCATTTAGTTCAGACTTTAAAATTGAAAAGGATGATGATTTTTATGATATGCGTAAACAAGACATAGTGTATTGTTTCTACGATATAGAGGTCACCAGAACAGATGCATTTACCGGTTTTCGACTTCAGGGATGTAAGTTTAAATTCATTGCATTAAAAGATACATTGGAATTTTTTAGGGATTTACACGCTAGATTTACAAAGAACGGACAGCTATTAGTTTTTGTCGCATATCACGATCCATATGACGGGTCTGTAATTATGGAAGCTTCTAAACTCGATAACCCAACCTTAAGGGAATTACGATTTATTTCAAATGAAATCTTTCATCAAATCTCAACACGTAATTCATTTAAAAAAGAAACAGATGAAAAGCCGTTATTCAATCCATTATCAAAATATCTGTATACATTTGACGCTATGAAGGATTTGGTCTTTCAAGCTGATAGTGATGAACAGTTTAAGAAAGATGGCTTAAAGTATAATTCTGCCAAAAATGGTTTGTTTTATGAAGCACATATCGGATCTGATCTTTTTGAATATAATAAAACAGACGTGTATTACATGGAAAAATTGTTTAATGAAACGGGAGGCGATGATCGGGTCAGAATGATATTGCGTTTGTTTGATTTAAGTAATTTCAACTATAAAGAAAAACCATGTGCGGTCTCGAGTAAATATGCTCTTGGGGTTTACATTAAAAATGTATTTGAAAATGGATATCTGAGAAAAGTTTTTAACGATGTTAAAGTTAGACATCAGTATTGGGAATATAAATTGCAGCAGTTTGGGATTGAGGAAGATTTCCTAGAGGACAAACCAGAGTTAATTTTTGACAAACAAAAACAAATGGTTCAATTAACCGGTGGAAAGGGTGGTATCCATAGTAAAATTAACTCACAGTTTGTAAGAGGATCAGACGATTTGGTAATTTATGATATTGATTTTGCGTCATTCTATCCGAGCATAATGATCGATCCAGAAACTGAATTCATTAAAAAAAATGCAAAAGAAATCATTTCCTCTTTGTTGAAAAAAAGATTAGTAGCAAAATCAACAGGAGATAAATTAACAGCTGAGGCGTTGAAGCTTTTCCTCAACTCCATGTATGGGAAGATGAAAGCAATGGATATCATTGTTCCTGGTAGCGATACCACCAACCAAAAAGATGCCAATAATCCTTCGACAGGTTCTCTAGTTCCTTTAATTGCAAAGTGTAAAATGGTTGAGTTGTTGAGGATTATTCAAGATCTCATTATCAAAAACTATACGGACTCAAGTGGTTTTATTGATGTTAATACCGATGGTATAATCATTGCTATTTCAAACAAAATCAATATAGACGATGCCCTCTCAGCATTCACCAAAGACACAGTGTATAATTTGGAGAAAAAAGTAATTAAGTGGATTCTATACAAGGGAATCGGTAATTATATTTTGCTGTACGAATCTGGTGAAAAAAAATATAAGGGTTCCTGGATCGAGGGATCGAGTTTGAGACTCGGAGAGGATGGTTTCATTCATAACATTTTAAATTTAGGAGACATGTTGTTTAATTATATCGAGTACGGTGTAGTTACAAGACCTATTATATTCGAAAAAAAGATACCAGTCGGAAAAACTAAAGAGTCGGCTGAGTATTCACAAGTCACAGACTCTCTACCATTCAAAGTAAATTTCAACATCCCTTTAAAATCTACCAACATTAGAAAAATCAATAAAATCTCTGGGGAAAAAACTATTATTGATGATGATTTTGCATTAAAAATAATAGAAAATAAACTGAAACAATGTAAATTTCCCTTGCAATCAAAAATCAAATAGTATATATTAAATAATGATATATAAATCATCATATAATAATAAATGGTCAAATGTAAAATAGTTAAATGGTTAAATGTTAAATAGGTTGATTTTATGAATAATTCCAAGAATATCGATGAAATTTTTCCAGTTTATTTTGAAAATGTGAAAATAATTTTCAATAACACATTGGTTAAATCTGAAAAAAAAGAAGCATTTGAGTCTAGATACTCAGTCAAATTTATAGTTGAGAAAGAAGACCCTGTGTGTAAGGAGTGGTTTGCTTTTGTTAATCAGTTTAAAGATAGAATTGATATCAAAGACTATGTGAGAAATCAAAATTCAGCACAAGTTAAATTAATTAAAACAACTGATGAATTGGCAACAACTGCGTCTGCGACTCAAAAGTTTTTTAGTCATCACTATGCGGGACAGTTAATTTTTTCTGCGTCTACAGGGAAAAGCGGACAGGTTGCACCCAATGTATATGATGAAAATTTTTCACCAATTGACAGGGAAAAGGTTAATCTTGATGATTTTGTCCTTCATGATAGTGCGGAGTACAAAGAGATTTACATTGGGGATGTCAGTTTAATAACCTTTGTTAGACCCAAAGGGGATTTAAAGGGTGTACTACATTTGACTTTAAAGACGGTTGTATTGCATCGAAAAGAAAGTGTGTCCCCAGGAATTCAAACCATTGGGGCAGATTCAGATGTTAGGTTTAGACAAAAACAAGCAGAGGCTCAAGAAAGGTTGAGGCAGAAAACTAAAGAAAGCATCATTGAAAAAGATTCAGCAAGACCGTGGGAGGCTATTGATGATGAGGATGATTTTGACGCAGTAAAAGTAAAACCCTCAGCGTTTGCAAAAAAACAAAAAACAGTTTCATCCGAAACAAAGAAGAAAAACATAGTCGAACTCGCCGATGAAGATTTCTAATCATGAGTGATATAAACAAGGTGGTAGGAGAAATATCTCTCCTATCACCCTCATCCAGTACACGATGGTTGTCATGTACTGGGTCGATTTTTTTACCCCAAATTCAAAAATCACAGTCTGATGCTGCGAAATTAGGAACTTTAAAACACACACTCATTCATGATTTTTTTATAGAGCACGGATTAGACACCACAGTCTCGATTAGAAAATATATGGTTGGTGTTATTTTAAAAAATCCAGACCTGGATCTAACAGATCATGATGTTGTCCTTGCAGAAGAATATATGAAATTTGTTTCTAGTTTCGGATTTGATTCATATTTTATAGAGAAAAAAATCAGAGTAAAAACCCTAGGGGATCTTTGTTATGGTACACCTGATTTTGTTGGTATAAGAGGAAGAGAACTACATGTTATAGATCTAAAAACTGGTAAGGGAGATCAAGTAAATCCTGTAAACAATTATCAATTGTTTATGTACGCACTCGGTTATTTTGATCCAAAAACAATAGATTCGATACACTTTCACATAGTTCAACCAGATATGGAAGATAACGTTAAATTAAAATCATGGGATTTAGATGAAGAGTTTTGGGAT
>JBOFCV010000323.1:0-3407 GCA_051646305.1 Turicibacter sp. | reverse complement strand
AGATAAATAACGTTTCAATCATCCCTAACATTCCAAAACTAAACGCATAGACAAACCCACCGACGGTAATCGCTAAAATCGGTTTTACTTTCCTAAATAAAATCGTGAGCACCGGTGTCATGGCAATCACAATAAATCCATTTAGACTGCTCATTAATCCAAAATACCTAGCGCCACTATCTGCCCCAAACACATTTGCAACATGGACAGGAACTAAAAAGTTAAATTGTGCATACGCAAAGTTAATCCCGATCATTAAAAAAGCAAATAGCACGAGTTTAGGTCGTTGCTTTAGCACCATAAGAATAGAGATGTTATCTTTTTTGACTTCTTCTGAGTCATTTTTAATTTCTGTTGTGTCAGAGACATCTTTAACAAATAGGATAATCAGCATTAAACTGAATAATCCTGTTAGGGCATCTCCGATAAAAATCCATGATAAATAATTTTCATATAAAAACCCGGCAACAGCTGCCCCTATTGCAAATCCTAAATTCCACCCCATATATGATAATGAAAAGATGATTTGGCGATTCTCTTCCGTACTAATATCGGCAAGTAACGCCTCATGTGCAGGTCCAGCTGTTGAAAAACAAACGGATGCAAACATAATCATAACAACAAGCGCCATGGATGGCTCGATAAAACCACAGATAAAGTAACTCAAAACACCTAATAAATCAAATAATATAATGGTTTTCTTTCGACCTAATGCATCAGCCAATTTCCCCCCAATCAACATCGGAGCAATCATAAGAACTGATGAAATGGTTAAGATAACGCCTGCTTCACTCGAAGACATTCCTATCTTCTCTGTTAAAATCAAGGTCATTAAGGGCCCAACAAAACATCCCATAGCATTTATTAAGCGTGAGAAAAAAATGACATAAGCCATTTTTGATAACCCCAAGTATGGGCTAATTAATTGTTTAAAACGATTCATCTATTTCCCCTCCCTACTAAACTCAATAAAAGTATTGTAACATAGGAATTAGGAAAAAATAACCATTTGCATTGTAATAACTTTAACATGGGAGCGATTTTTATACGATCCATCAAAAAAGCAATTAAATACGTCGCCATAAACTCCCGCAATTGTAAGCTTTCTTATCGATAGCTCATTTAGGGTCTCTATTAAATACCTAAATAACTTGTTGTGTTAATAAAAAAAATCGTATTCTCTATCACCTCAAAACAATGAGTGATGACTACGATTTTTTTATAGTTATTAAAAACCCAACTCACTGAGTAGGTCTGTTAGTTTTTGAATTCAACACTCACAGCAATAGGATAATGGTCTGATAAATACACACCCTCTATACAATCGTCCCAAGCTTTAACATCCAAGCATTCAACTGATTCACTAGCAAAAACATAATCAATTTTTATAGCTGTTCTTCCAAAATCATGGAAACTATTTTCGATTGTTTCCGTTAAATCAACTAACGACACGTTTGATTCTTCATGGAATAACCTTATTTCTTTACTTTCAGGTGTAGCATTTAAATCTCCCATGATAAGTGTTGGAAGCGGCATTCTTTCTTGACGTTTTTCTAAATCAGCTAATAGTTGTGACACCTGTTTCACACGTGCCTCCGAGCATTCATGATCTAGATGAGTATTATAAATTCGAATTAATTGTTGCGTTGCTCTCATTCTAAAGATGGCTACCCCACAAGTTCTAGGTAAAATACTTCCCTCAGGATACTTACTACCTGGTAAATCTGGTGTTTGTGATAACCAAAAAACATCATAACTCATCAAGTCTAACTTATCTTTATGATACGCTATCCTTGGACCTTCCCCAGTCAAATCATTAAGCCTTCCCCCACCAATAAAAACATAATCAGTTAAGCTATCTTTCAATTCTATTAATGTCTCATCGATTATTTCTTGAAACCCTATGAGCACCGGCGACTCATTCTTAATTTTATCCAATACATGTTTCTTGCGCAATGACCAGCTACTCAGTCCTGTATCAACCGGAATTCTAATATTAAATGTTACAATTTTTACTGCCTCTTCCACTCTAACCCCTCCATTTTGTTAACGCATTCATTTGTATTGTATCATACTTCATGCTAAAAATAAAAAACATTATGACAAGATATTTAATCTCCTGTCAAAATGTTTTCGAACGCTCTCTTATTTTCTTTTACATAATCGTTGCCAGATTTTTTTCAACGTTAAACCAATAATTTTCATATCAAATTGAAAACTCTCATGCTCAATGTAATACATATCTAACTTGAATTTTTCCTCCCACGTCAGCGTTTTGTGATTATGAAGCTGCGTCCAGCCTGTAATCCCAGGTTTGACAGAATGGCGCTTAATTTTATTAGCACTTCGAGACGGAATACTTCTAATTAAGACCGGACGGGGTCCAACAATACTCATATCCCCTTTTATCACATTAAAAAGTTGAGGCAAATCATCTAATCCATAATACTTTAAAAACTTTCCAACACGCGTAAGCCGCTTCCCACTCGGTAGCAATTTCCCATTTGGCCCAACGGCATCATTCATCGTCTTAAATCGGTACAGGACAAAAACTTTTTCATATATACCTGGACACCTATGCGTATAAATAATCGGCCAACCCACATCAAATAAAACAACCACTCCAATTAAAATCATGAGCGTTAAAAATACAATTAAAGATAAAAAACTAACGACCACATCAAAAACTCTCTTCATCCCTTCACCCCTTTCTCCTAAAGCATTTCTCTTTATCTCTATTATAAATGATTTTTAAAACGTTTTCATCTATTTTTAGAAGTAAAATCTCACTTTTACCAATAATTTCTTTTATTGTATGTCACCAACACCTATCATGTGACACTATTTCCAAACATTTAAAGTTACATACACCTATCATTTCCTAACTACGACGGATCACTGGGTAACAAATGATGACTAATTAGCGTCAATTGCCCCTCCGTATCTCTCTTCAGCACAATCTTCCTTTGACTGCAATTTCGAACAGCCTCCACTAACGAAACTAAAGCCTCCCCTTCAGGTAAATTCTCATAGCTATATTGCAAATCACCATAGCCGGTTCGTTTAGGGAAGACAACCGTTAGCTCGTACGTATCCTCCACTTCCCTCATATCAAGAATGACCGGATTATAAACTGAAATTCCCATTGGAATAATAAAATAAATTTGCAAGTCCTCATCGTATTCCACTGTTTCATATCCACTTTGCCCTAAAACATAGTTCTCACCATATATGTTTTTAGCATTTTCTTCTACATGTTCACGTAAAATGCCTAACTCGTGCGTATATCCAAATTCATCCACATACGGTCCATCCTCTATAAACTCATTCAACGCCACCTCTTTCGTATATAAAATGGTGTTGGCTAATATCATTTCATGATCAGCGTCCATAGGCGTTTTATAATC
>JBOFCV010000285.1:0-14860 GCA_051646305.1 Turicibacter sp. | reverse complement strand
CATGAAGCCTTGTTCGGGATTCAATTGTTAAATGAACCACATTGGGAAATTCCGATGGATCTTTTACAAGATTTCCACCTGCGTGCCTATGAAGTTGCACGAAAATATATGAATCCAAATGCAAGCATTGTCATGCACGATTCATTTAGATTAGATCAATGGGAAGCATTCTTTAAAAATAATACATTTCAAAATGTAATTTTAGACACGCATCAATATCAATGTTTTAGAGAAGATGATGGTGAAAAAAATCTAGTCGCCCATTTAAGTGAAAGTTTAACAGAACGCGGAAAAGCCATTAAAGAAGTGGCAACGTTTGTTGATGTTTGTGTAGGGGAATGGTCATTGGGATTACATCCGATTTGTACAGCAGATTTATCACTTTACTTACAAGAAAACGTTGCACCCACGCTTTATGGACATGCTCAAATCATTGCAAATGAAGAAAGTGCAGGTTGGTTCTTCTGGAGTTATAAATTAGAAGATGGAGTGATGCCTCATTGGAACTTTAGAGAGTGTGTCAATAGAGGATGGCTGCCTAAGAAATATTAAAGATTAAAGAGCTATGTTAGGGTAAAAAGGGGGGAGAAGATCATGACGAATATTTATAAAATAGCAGAGTTAACTGGTTTTTCACCGACGACGGTGTCTAAAGTCATTAATAATTATCCGGATGTAAGTGCTAAAACAAGAAAGTTAATTCAAGATGCGTTAAAAGAACATAATTTTTTACCGAATTCAATTGCGCAATCACTATCGACGAAACGCACCTGGACCTTTGGTGTATTTTATGCGCAAGGCGATCAAATTGGGTTTAATCACCCATTCTTTGGAAATGTTTTGCAGGCTTTTAGAACACGCGCCGAAGAATTAGGCTTCTCATTATTATTTGCTTGTAAAAATGATAAAATGAGTGGGAATTCTGTTGTGGAACACTTAATTCAAAAACGTGTCGATGGAATTTTGTTAATGAGTACTTGCGGGATTGATGATGATGTACAACAATTAATCGATAGTAATATTCCAATCGTTGCAATTGATGTCAATGATCCAAGTCTGACAAGTATTTATTCAGATAGTGAACAGGGTGTTGAATTAGCTGTTAACTATTTGTATGGATTAGGTCATCGTCAAATTGGCTATGTAACAGGTGGATATCATGGTGAGAATTGGATCAGTGATATCAGATGTGCTAAATTTATTGAAGTTTGTCAGTCATTAGGACTTTATATTCCAGAGGGGTATATTCATAATGGTATTAATTTTGAACCTGAAAGTGGAATGTTGGCAGTCGAGCGATTTTTAACATTAGATGAATTGCCAACAGCGATTTGTTGTTCAAGCGATTTTCAAGCCATTGGCGTGATGAAGGCACTTCAGAAAGTTGGGATTAAGGTTCCAGAAGAGGTGTCGGTGATTGGATTTGATGATATTCCATTTGTTGAGTTTTTACATCCGCCGTTAACAACTATTCGCCAGGATACGATGTCAATGGGGACGATTTGTGCAGATTTACTTGGAGAACAAGCTGCATCTAAAAAGAAGTTAATTGAGAGAAAAGTAGTTCCTGTTAGTGTTAGAGAACGTGAAAGTTGTACAAGTCCTAGAGTATCTACTTTAAAAGTTACGGTATAGATTAGGTGGGATAATAACTTCAATACCAATAATGTGGTAACGTTTTCAAGAGATAAGACGTAGTTTTAAGGAATTAAAAAAAAGATCTTTTTCATAACTAAGGGGGAAGTGAATAAACTGAACAACTCAGGGTTCCCTCTAGTTACACGTCATATTTAGCGAAAAAGTAGTTAAACAATGATTGGTACCTTTCCATTAAAACAGTAGAGAAACAGAATAAAAATTTAAAATCACCAGTTAAATAAAAATCATATTCAATTGGATATGATTTTTTTATTTAAGCTCTATCATTTGCCTAAATAAGAAGAATGTATCGTGACTTTGCATAATCTAAAGTGTAGCAGATGCTTATGTATGAAACCTTTAGCATCTACTGATTCAAATGAAAAGATGAAAGGTGATGACGAGATGGAATATAATCAATTGGGGGATTCTCACTATTGGATTCGCTCTTTACCCAAAAAAGGAGAGATTATGACACTGGGTAAATTGTCTCAGTATTCAAATAAAATAACGTGTGAAATGACCTGTACAGATCGACAGTTTATTGAAATTGAATTTGAAGGGAAAATAAGTCAAGCGCACGTATCAGGCGGGATGAGGATATTTAATCAGTCACTAAAAATTGATAGTGTTCAGTTTAAACCGTATAAAATTCGAGTGTTGATTCCCACTGATATCGACCAAGTAAGGGTGGTATTTGAAAATTACAACATTTTGGAAGGCGTGGTTGAATTAAAGAATATTAAACTGACGTTAACCGATAAAATTAGTGTTCAGAGAGGGACTATTCGCTATATCGCCCATAGAGGATTATCCGATTTAGCGCCTGAAAATACGATGCCATCCTTTGCACTTGCCAGTCGATTAGGGTATGAATTTGTTGAAACAGATGTTGCGACGACACTTGATGGGGAGTGGGTGTTGCTTCATGATGACCGAATTGATCGCACGTCAACGGGATCTGGAAAAATAGCTGACCTAACACTTAGTGAGGTAAGAACTTACGATTTTGGCGTGAAAAAGGGGACTGAATTTCTTGGAACACCGATCCCAACCTTCGAAGAGTTTATTTGTTTTTGTGCAACAGCAGGTTTACACCCATACATTGAGTTGAAAAAACATGGTGATATCGAGCTTATTTACAAGCTAGTTCATGTGGTTTTAAACTATGAATTGGATGTGACTTGGATTTCTTTTTCATTTGAACACTTAAAAAAAATTAGCGAGTTAACGAATAGGGGAGCACGCTGTGGGTTTTTATCGGTACTTAATGAAACAAGCATTGAACAGGTGAAAACGTTAGGTGAACGTGTCTTTATTGATTGTCAGTTTCATACAGCGACTAAAGACTTAGTGGCAGTTGCAAGAAAAAATAAGGTGTCGGTTGAATGTTTTACGGTGGACCAATTAGAGGATGTTAGACATTTGATTAAGATAGGTGTGACGGGCATTACATCTAATCACTTAAATTTAGATCAATGTTATTTTTAAGGTACATGAGGGGTGAACGTGATTTTTAAAACATTTTCGTTTGCAGGGATTTAAAGATAGAGCAAATGCAAGAAAAAATACTAACTATTTTCGTAGTCTACAAGCAGCGGGAGAGGAAGTATTTTTTTCTTTAAATTAAAAATTAGATAACCTGTGTGGATAACTAAGTTTAGAAAAAAATAAGCTATATACAAAAAAGTAAACCTCTAGAATTCAAATGGTTGAAACCGGTTTCGATTTGTGTAATAATGTAAGGGTATAGCAAAAATTAAATAATGAAAAAAGCATGGGTTAGAGGAGCATTAGATTAATTCATATAGAGGTGGAGAATGGAACTTATTTACCAAGATTCAACTAAGACAATAAAAGAGCGTGTACAACACTTAATGTCACTTATGACACTAGAAGAAAAGGTTGGACAATTACATCAAATGGTTTCAAATGAACATAATGTTTTAGAAGCATGTGAGTTAGCAAGACAGGGCAAGCTTGGATCTAGAATTTTGGCATCAACTGCTTTTGCTGGAAATGAAACACAAGTAGCAGGAGATGGAGAAATCAATAATTTGATTCAACGTGTTGCGATGGAGGAAAGTCGTCTGGGAATCCCGGTTATTAATGGACGAGATGTCATTCATGGGTATCGTACCGTTTTTCCTATTCCACTTGCGCAAGCAGCTACATTTGATTGTGATTTAGTACAACAGGCTTGTCATATTTCAGCTAAAGAAGCTATAAATGGTGGGGTTCATTGGACCTTTGCACCGATGATAGATGTATCACGTGATGCTAGATGGGGACGAATCATTGAGAGTTTTGGTGAAGATCCATTTGTTAATGCTAAATTAGGTCAAGCAAGTATTAAAGGGTATCAAGGAAGCGATTTATCGCATCAACATGCGATTGCAGCTTGCGCCAAGCATTATATTGGATATGGTGCATCTGAAGGGGGAAGGGATTATGAAAGTGTTGAAATAAGTGATAATACTTTACGCAATACCTATCTTAAACCATTCAAAGCTGCTGTAAAGAGTGGGGTAGCAACCGTCATGTCTGGATTCCATGAAAATAATGGAGAACCGATCACAGCGAGTTCTTATTGGTTAAATGATGTCTTAAAAGATGAATTAGGATTTGATGGGTTTGTTATTAGTGATTGGGCTTCAGTTGAACAACTTATTCATCAAGGGGTAGCAAAGGATCGTAAAGATGCTGCACAGATTGGACTAAAGGCAGGGGTGGACATGGATATGGTGTCTAACTGTTATTTAGAATACTTAGTGGCTCTTGTTAAAGAAGGAAAAGTAAAGGAGCGTGTCATTGATGCAGCATGTGGAAAAATACTAACGCTTAAATTTAAATTAGGCTTATTTGAAAATCCATATACAGAAATCAAACCAGAACAAGACGTTCAATTATTGCCAGAACATCTAAAATGTGCACGAGAAATCGCGACTAAAAGTA
This sequence comes from Turicibacter sp., assembly GCA_051646305.1. Lineage (GTDB taxonomy): Bacteria > Bacillota_I > Bacilli_A > MOL361 > Turicibacteraceae > Turicibacter. The sequence continues at coordinate 10,267 of JBOFCV010000285.1, read as the reverse complement.
TCGTTTTGTTAAAAAATAAAGACAATGTATTGCCACTTTCAAAAACAGATGAATCAGTAGCACTTGTGGGACCATTTTCACATGAGCGCCGTGCACTTCTTGGTAGTTGGACGCTAGATGGTAAAGCTAGTGATGTCATCAACTTAGTTGAAGGGGTAAAAACAGTTGCACCTTCACTCGATTTGAGAACATGTGAAACAGCGCTAACAGATGAAATGATTGCTTGCATTCGTCGTGCAAACAAAGTAGTGGTTGCGCTAGGTGAGAGTCATGTTAGAAATGGAGAAGCCAATAGTGTTGCCGATATTGTGTTGCCACCGGGACAAGAGGAATTGCTTGAGATGATTAGTCGTTTTGGAAAACCGATTATTACGATTATATTTGCAGGCCGTCCCCTTGATTTAACGCGTGTGATGCGTTATAGCGATGCTATCCTTTATGCGTGGCATCCTGGTGTTCAAGGTGGATTGGCCGTTGCTGATATTTTATTTGGAGATGTTGTACCAAGTGGTAAATTACCTGTGACGTTCCCACGACAGACGGGGCAACTTCCACTTTATTATAATCACAAGCGGAATGGTCGTGGCATTGATGAATACTATGAGCCGTCGTTTTACTTGAATTATCATGACACAACAGCCGCGCCACTTTTTCCATTTGGCTACGGACTAAGCTACACAACGTTTAAATATGATGCGTTAAGTGTCAAACAAACACCAGATGAAGTGAAGGTTTTAGTGGAAGTGAAAAATAATGGGATGCTTGAAGGAGAAGAAATCGTTCAATGTTACCTTCAAGATGAAGTGTCGAGTTCAACACGTCCAATCCGCGAACTTGTTGGATTTAAGCGTATTCTGTTAAAGCCTCAAGAAAAAATAGTGGTGACTTTCATGTTAGGTGATGAAGAACTGGGATTTTATAATCGCCGAGGCGACTTTGTTGTCGAGCCTGGTAACTATACGATTTATGTGGGGACAAATTCACAAACACCATTAAAAATAAGATTTAATAGATAGAGAGGAATTAGGATGACATTATCATTGCTAAAAACGAGTGGGACAAAGGTTGTAAATGAAGCAAATGAAGAAGTTATTTTATGTGGAGTAGGACTTGGAAATTGGATGTTAAAGGAAGGGTATATGTGGTTGTTTGGTGAAACAGATAAAGACCGTGGGCGACGTATTGAGGCCTTTGTTGAAGAATTAATTGGAAAAGAGGACGCTAACTTATTTTGGGAGACGTATTATGCGACGTACACAACAGAGCAAGACGTGAAAATAATCGCAGACCTTGGATTTAATTCGATTCGTTTGCCCATTCATTTTCGTTTTATTCAAGATGAAGAGGGGAATTTTATTGAAGAACGGATAAAAGTGATCGATGACTTTATCACGTGGTGTGAAACATATAACGTGTATGCTATCCTAGATTTACATGGGGCACCTGGGGGACAAACGGGGGCTAATATCGACGACTCCGAACATGATTTTCCTGAATTATTTACAACACGGAAGTATCAACTACAAACGATAAACATTTGGAAAATGCTTGCCAAGCGTTATGTAGGGAATAAAATTGTAGCGGGATATGATTTGTTAAATGAACCACTTCCTTCATATTTCAACCAATTTAACGATGAATTAGTCAAGTTTTATGATGAATTAATAGCAGAAATAAGAGCTATCGACCCGGACCATATCATCATTTTAGAAGGAGCGAACTGGGCTAATGATTGGAGTATCTTCACAAAGCCATACGAAAATGTTATATTACAAGCCCATAAATATTGGAATAATCCAGACCTTGCGAGTATTCAAAAATTTATTACCATGGGTAATGAATTAAATTGCCCGATTTGGTTTGGTGAAACAGGTGAAAACACAACGGATTGGTTTGTTGGAAGTTTCCAGTTACAAGCTGATTATGGGATTGGATGGAACTTGTGGCCACATAAACGCATGGGAAGTCCAAGAAATCCATTTACCATCAAAACACCAGCAGGATGGGATCGCATCATTTCTACCGCAAAAGGTGAAAGTTTACTAACAAAAGATGAGGCAACCGTGATTTTGGATGAGTTCTTGCATAATATCAAGATTGAAAACTGTGTGTATAATGAAGCAGTTGTCAATAGTGTGTTAAAAGTAGCACCCCTAAAAATACCGGCGGAATTCTTTAACTATAAAGGTGAGGGTCTCTCTTATCATAGCGAGTGTGAAAAAGAGCAACTTATCCAGTTTAGACGCAATGATAATGTGAAGATAAAGTTCTTAGATGAAAGTGATGTTCAGGGGGGACAGTATCTGGTTAATCACTTGTTAACTGATGCGCTTCAAATAGAAGTCGAAAAAAATTTAACTGACCTTTTAGCACAAACTCCCAAACCTTTAAATGTCCCAACAAAGATTTCTGATTTTTTACAGCACGTTTCAAGTACTAATCAGATACCAGCGCATCAACTCGAGGCATTTTATCATAAATTACACGAAGCGTTAAATACGGGAGAAACGTATTTAGAAAAAGAAAAATCAAAACGGGATGCATTTTTTATGAATCTCAAACGAGGTCATTTAAATTATTGGCACAGCCGTTCACTAGAAGACATCGAAAATGAACAACTTGTTGTAGAATTATTATCTAATGAATGGGTTGCTTATGATGTCACTCTAAAAGAAACACGCTACTATGAGTTGATTATTAAGGGGGATGGACCGATTGGGACAATGATTAAATTAGACGTAGAGGGGGACGCGGTTGCTCAATTTGAAATAAAAGAGCTAGCTAATCCTTTAGCGGCGACTATCCTCCTAACAGAAGGAAAAATAAATATTAAAGTCATCGTTACAAGTGGAATATTCGATTTAGATTACATTGAAATAATATAAAAAATGGTGCCAACAAGATATCTTGTTGGCACCATTTTTAAAATCGTCACGTCACTTTAAAAGAAGCTCAGATGCCGATTTAAGATAGCATGTCTGAGTATTGGGGGATAATCGTCCAAATCCATCTCTTTTTAGGTATAAAAAAGGAGGTTCAAACGAACCTCAAACAGGGTATATAAATATTGGGATGAAAAGAGAAAAAAATTATAACAAGACATAATGGGGGTATTCTTGTTATATAAATTAGGGTAGTGTTTACGATCCAATCTCTTGGATAACTATATTATATCATAGAAAAGTAGACAAATGTGTCCTTTTTTGAGAAAAATGGCGAAAAATGTGGGAATTTAGACACAAAACTAGAAAATAATAACAACTAGTAATAATATTCAAGGAGGCTATATAAATTTTTTGAAAAAATAGCCTGAAAGTGTGTTCTGATTAAAGGACTTATCACATATTTTTAAATGCGGTGAATATAATGAAATGAAACTATAAAACAATTTAGGAGGATTAAAGATGAGCTATTCATTTTACTGGGATTGTACGTTACCAATTAAGAACATAAAAGATATTGTGAATATCAGCATTGTGCCCAAAACAACGTCTTATGACGAGGGAGATTATTTATCTGTACGCGGTTATGTAGCAATTGATGGAGAGTATGTATCAAAAAGTGGAGTTCAATATTTATTTAATGAACGCATTCCATTGGATATTACGTTACCTAAAGAGGGGCGTACCGGAAACATCCAAACAGATATTACAAATTTTGACTATACTGTTCAAGGCGATGATAAACTTTATTTGAACTTAAATTTAACACTCGAAGGTTATGATGTGAGAAAAGATAAAAAACAACCAACAACTAAAGAAGTCTATGATTTAGCAGCTGAAGGTGATGAAGAAGAGATTTCTCCTGTTTCTATTGAAGCAGAAGAAAAAGCATTAGAGAAAGAGGATCAAGAAAAAGAGATAGAGGAAGAAAAAGAGTTTGAAAAAGAAAAAGCGTTAGAAAAAGAAGACGAAGAACTTGCGTTAGTCGAAAATGAACAGGCTATTCATAATCAGGCATTTATGGTCATGGAGGATGTAGAGTATTTAGATTTTGATGAAAATGTATTCTCACACAATTTTGGTGAAATAGAATTGGAATTAGAAGATATTAATCATCCGTCTGTAGGAGTAGAAAAACAGTCAGTTTTAGCTGTTGAGCGAAAAGATCATCACCTTAAAAAACCAGCAGTGGTTGAAACACCGAAACCAGCAGTGGTTGAAACACCGAAACCAGCGGTGGTAGAAACACCGAAACCAGTTGTGGTTGAAACACCGAAACCAGCAGTGGTTGAAACACCGAAACCAGCAGTGGTTGAAACACCGAAACCAGTTGTGGTTGAAACACCGAAACCAGCAGTGGTTGAGACACCGAAACCAGTCGTGGTTGAGACACCGAAACCAGTCGTGGTTGAAGAGGTTGAAGAAGTTTTGCCATTTCCAGTGAAACAACCAGTGGTTGAAAAACCCGCACCACAGCCTACAGAAAAATCAAAAATATTTGATTTACTGTATGGATTAGAAGAAGATGTGGAAGAAGTAGAGATAGAAGAAGTTAAACCTGTAGAAGTTAAACCAGTTGAAGTAGAGGTTGAAAAAGAAGTGGTGACGAAAGTACCTACTCCAGTTGAAACAGTTGAAAATACGACGGTATATAGCCATTTTGCTGATGGGGAAAGCTTGATGAAAATTATCTTTATCCAAGAAGAAGAAATCACGGTGACAGAGCTTTGTGAAAAGTACGACGTACCTGTTCATTGGGTACAAGGTGTTGAATCGCCAGATTGCACATTAGTACGTGGGGATCGCGTGATGATAAATTATGGAAATCAACAGTGAATTAACACAAATAATTGAAGAAAACTATCCGCTATCCGTTGAAAGTATAATAGCTATAACGCCAAAAGTAATGAAGGTTAGAACAGCTAATAAAGAATATATACTTAAAGCTACTTCTGAAAATGATGATTTCATTATGAAGCAACTGTTTGCATACAAAGCAATGAAAGATAATATCTTACCCATCTATCGTACTAAAAATCAAAAACATTATGTGACCTATCAGCAGCAACAGTTTTACCTAACTGATTTTGTGCAAACAATCCCAGTTCCTTTAGAAAAACAAATTCATTATTATACAGAATTACTTGAGAAGTTACATGATAAGACGAGATTAGTCGTTGAAGTAAGTGATGAGGAACTTGCACGTGTTTATGAAAAAGAGTATACAAAACTCGAAGCAAGCTATAAACGATTACAAAGTAATATGGAAACCTATGAGTTAAAACTCGATCGATCGCCTTACGAATGGTATTTTATGATGGTTTATCCCATGCTTTATCAAGTTCTACAACTGGCTCATAATGAATTAAAACAATTTTATGATTTGTTAAAATCAGAAAAAAAGTTGCCAATCTGTTTAATACATGGTGATGTAAATATTTCAAATGTATTAGTAAGTGAAACGGCAACCTATTTAGTAAACTTTGAAAAGAGTATGTTTTCAATTCCAGCAGTAGATATGAATTATCTATTAGAAAATTATCATCAAGTACCTGGTATTAATTCTATTTTAATTGACTACGCTAAAAAAGAAGCAGCGCCCATTTTAAAGCATTACTTCTTCTTTAAGTCACTTTGTTTTGATGCTGAAGAACTTGAAGAATCACTTCAACCGCATTCATTAACAAAAATTGCTCTGTTAAATGAAAGAATTGCCCCTCACATGTTAGCTATGCAACTATATGATACTATAAACAAACCCACCACAGTAACCCCAAAAGACCCCCAAGAATAATCAGCATGACAAAATCAAACTGTGAGAAGGAAAAGATAATTAAAAAGAATTGATAACAGAAAAGAATCATGACGATGGTTCTTAGCCAACATAAATAAGCTCTGAGAGCTGCTTTTCTACGATATGTTCTAGGATTCATTATAAATACCTCCTTTATGTGCCCAAAAGGTTAGACAAAAGTCTAGTCCTATCACTATTATTCTATGCAGGAAATACGAAGTTGGTAGCCTATAGAATGAGAGATGTGAGTTAATTATATGACTTTTTATAGACAATGCATTCTGATTTTTTATAGTCACAATGCATTGTCTTATTTTCATTTTAATCCCTTTAAAGGAGGAATCACCTATTTAATAGACATGGATTGATGCAATAGTTGGAAAATACAATAAAATCTAAAGCTTTACTTGAATAAAATATCGCTATAGGGTAGAATACTAAGATATAAGTCATTTATAGTGTGAACAACGATGACCAGGAGGAGTAAAAGACATATTACTTATTAGAGAGGAACACAGTGGTGAAAGTGTTCTAAGGATATACTTTGAAGGTAGCCTGCGAGTTGAATTTCTGAACAGTTAGGTGCTGTTAAACTTATTGTTGTGTGAATGGTACATATAAAAAATTTTCTTAATTTAAGGTTAATCCTTATGGTATGCCTATTGAATTAAGCAATTTAAATGTAATATGTACGTCGTTGGACGTGAATTTATCCTGTTCATCCGTAAAAAAGACCAACAATATAATCTAATTAGTAACTAATCAACTAAGAAATTCCGTCTGCTGCGTTAAAGCATGAGTGGTAAGTCATAACTTACAATCAAGGTGGTACCGCGGAATCTGTCAAGCATTTCGTCCTTTTATTAGGACGGAGTGCTTTTTTGTATGCTCACCTTAATTTACAGCGGGTTTTGCTATAAATTTTAGGTGAACAATACATCGCAGCGAAGCGACTTGCGATGTTATCCAAGTTAATCCCGCAGTGTAAGAAGCTCAGGTAGGACTAATGAGGGACTATGTATGGATGCAAGTCAAATCTCATCTGGTTACAAAGGGTGTGCAGCGAAGCGATTTGCGATGGTTATCCGTGTTATTCTTACAGTGTAAAAACCTCAAGTTATCACAGTGAGAAACGATGACTACATGCAAATCCAGACTCCTCTGGTATACAGGTCCAGCGAAGCGACTTGCGATGTTATCCAAGTTAATCCCGCAGTGTAAGAAGCTCAGGTAAGACGAGTGAGCACCGATGTATGGATGCAAGTCAAATCTTCATCTGATTACAAAGGTGTAACCGCACGATGCCATTTTGTTCATCTTTATTCACACCATAAACTAAGACCCTGCATCAAGTGATGCAAATTACAAACTATAGGAGGAATTTCAAATGACTAAAAATTTAGCCCCTAAATATAATCATTTAGATGTTGAAACAGGTAAAAATGAATTTTGGAATGCACAAGATTGTTTTAAAGCCGATCCAACATGCAACAAACCAAAATACTCAGTGGTGATCCCGCCACCAAACGTAACAGGAAAATTACACTTAGGACATGCGTGGGATACAGCGTTGCAAGATATTATTGTGCGTATGAAACGTATGCAAGGATTTGATACGCTTTGGTTACCAGGGATGGATCATGCCGGAATTGCAACACAAGCTAAAGTTGACGAACGTTTAAAACAACAAGGCGTATCGCGTTATGATATTGGGCGCGAAGCCTTCTTAGAAAAAGCATGGGAATGGAAAGAAGAATATGCGTCTCATATCCGCGCACAATGGGATGTAATGGGACTTTCTTTAGATTATTCACGTGAACGATTCACATTAGATGAAGGATTATCAACAGCGGTTCGTAAAGTTTTCGTTGACCTTTACAATAAAGGATTAATTTACCGTGGTGAACGTATTATTAACTGGGACCCTGCAGCTCGTACGGCGTTATCAGATATCGAAGTGATTCATAAAGAAATTGAAGGGGCATTCTACCACTTCAAATACATGATTGAAGGGACGCAAGAATTTTTAGAAGTTGCAACAACTCGTCCGGAAACAATGTTTGGTGACGTTGCGGTTGCGGTTCATCCCGAAGATGAGCGTTATGCACACTTACTTGGGAAAAATATATTAATTCCAGGAAACAATAAACCAATTCCTGTGATTGCTGATGAATACGTTGAAATGGACTTCGGAACAGGAGCTGTTAAAATTACACCTGCCCATGATCCAAATGACTTTGAAGTTGGAAATCGTCACAACTTAGCTCGTCCAATCTGTATGAACTTAGACGGATCAATGAATGAGTTAGCAGGTAAGTACAATGGAATGGACCGCTTTGAGGCGCGTCGTCAATTAGTTGAAGACTTAGAAGCAGCGGGATTAGTTGTTAAAATTGAAAAGCATGTGCATGCTGTTGGACATAGTGAACGTACCAATGCCGTGGTTGAGCCGTATTTATCAACGCAATGGTTCGTTAAAATGGAAGAGTTAGCTAAGCGCTCAGTCGATAACCAAGCAACAGATGGAAAAGTAAACTTCGTTCCAGACCGTTTTGAAAGTACATTCTTACGCTGGATGGATAATATCCATGACTGGTGTATTTCACGCCAATTATGGTGGGGACATCAAATTCCTGCTTGGTACAATAAACAAACAGGTGAAACATATGTAGGGGAACAAGCACCTAAAGATTTAGAAAATTGGACACAAGATGAAGATGTATTAGATACATGGTTCTCATCAGCATTATGGCCATTTACAACACTGGGTTGGCCAGATTTAGAAGCCGAAGACTTCAAAGCTTACTTCCCAACAGATACATTAGTCACAGGTTACGACATCATCTTCTTCTGGGTATCACGTATGATTTTCCAAAGTTTAGAGTTCACCGATCTTCGTCCATTCAATAACGTCTTAATTCACGGTCTTGTACGTGATGCAGATGGACGTAAAATGAGTAAATCATTAGGAAACGGTGTGGACCCAATGGAAGTTGTTGAAAAATATGGAGCAGATAGCTTACGTTACTTCTTAACAACAAACTCAGCACCAGGCCAAGATTTACGTTACATGGAAGAAAAAGTGGAATCAACATGGAACTTCATTAATAAAATCTGGAATGCGTCTCGTTTTGTTATCATGAACTTAGAGGGCATGACAGTTGAAGATGTTAACTTAGACCACGCAACATTGAACGTAGCAGATAAATGGATCTTAGGACGTTTAAATGAAACAATCGAGGCCATCAATTATAACGCGGATAAATTCGAGTTTGGTGAAGTTGGACGTTACTTATATAACTTCATTTGGGAAGATTTCTGTAACTGGTATATCGAGATGGCAAAACTTCCGTTAAATGGTGAAGACGAAGAAGCAAAAACGTCAACACGTATGGTCTTAACGTATGTGCTTGAATCAATCGTTAAATTATTACATCCATTTATGCCATTCGTAACAGAAGAAATTTATCAAATGATCACACGTGAAGATTTTGCTTGTGCTGTAGCGGCTTGGCCAGTTGTTAAACCCGTTTACAACGATACAAAAACAATTGCTGATTTCAATTTATTAATGGAAATCATTCGTTCAGTTCGTAATATTCGTGCAGAAGTTGAAGCGCCAATGAGTAAACAAATTCGTATCTTTATCAATGCAAAATCAGAAGATGTTTTAGCAAACTTAACAGCGAATCAACATTACTTACAACGTTTCTGTAATCCAAGTGATTTAGTGATCGAACGCGACTTAGAAGTATTAGAAGAAGCGATGACGGCTGTGATTACAGGGGTTGATGTTTATTTACCAATCGAAGGTTTAGTGGATGTGTCAGCAGAAATTGATCGTTTACAAGCCGAGCTTAAAAAATTAGAGGGCGAAGTAAAACGTGGCGAGTCAAAACTTGCAAACGAAAAATTCGTCTCAAAAGCACCGGTTGCCTTAGTTGATGCTGAAAAAGCAAAACTTGAAGATTACAAAGAAAAATATGAAACAGTTAAAACGCGTTTAGCGCAATTAGTAAAATAAAAGTTTAAGTCCTGATCAAATACAGGATAGATTTTAACGTTAAAAGATGAGTTTGCATGTCTGAGTGAGAGCTCATCTAAAGTTAAGTTGAAATTTTTATTAACACAATAAACGAAGTGAGGTTTAAGACTCAGACTTTTTAGGACAGATGGTGTGTCTCTAAAAAGTGTGGATTAGCCTCACTTTTTTTATATTCTTCAAAATAATCCATAATAGAACATAATTAACAAAAATATGAAATATTAGATGTTTGAATGTCTATTTTGTCTAAAGTGACATTAAATTCAGAGAAAGTTAGACTTATTTTTCTTTAAAAATAAGGTGTTAGTTGGTAGAATTGTAATAGAGCTAATTAATTTTTATATTTTTGTAAGGATTAGAAGGAATGGAAAAGAGATATCATATTAATTTTAAATTAGGGTATATTAAAATATATTTGCCTAAACAGGAATTGGGGTGTTAAAATGGTTCAAATAAAGAAAAGAAAAAAATATAAAGTGAATGCAA
>JBOFCV010000354.1:0-1719 GCA_051646305.1 Turicibacter sp. | reverse complement strand
GGGAAAGATCCTTCACGTTATCGTTTAGCAACAGAATCGCTGCTTCGCCGTTTAATTAAAGGAAATGGCTTATATTTTGTGAATAACGCAGTGGATCTTGGAAATATATTATCGGCTCAAACACAGCGAAGTGTAGCTGTTTTGGATGCTGATCAAGTACAAGGCGATGTCTTGATTCGTATTGCGGGTGATGAACCGTATGAGGGGATTGGTCGTGGCGCAATCAATATTGAAAATATTCCCGTTTACTGTGATGACATTTCTCCATTTGGATCTCCGACGTCTGATACGCTACGTACAGCGATTACAGATCAAACAACAAAGGTGTTATTATTTATTATTTCGTTTGATGGTGTGCAAGGTTTAATTGAAGATGCAAAAAAAGCAGAGGCACTCTATACGAAATATGCCAACGGCATGAATTTTTCAATGGAAATTGTGGAATAATATGACTAACACAGATGACTTATGATATAATTTGAGAATAGATTTTTAATAGAATAGGCATTTTTTTTTATGCCATTTATTTTTTAGGAGCGTGTTTTTTTATGGAAATGGTGAATGAGAATTCAAACTTCATTAAGACAATAATGAAAGAAGATTTAGAAAGTGGTAAACATAAAGAAATCGTGACACGTTTCCCACCCGAACCAAATGGTTATTTACATATTGGACATGCCAAAGCCATTTTAACAAATTATTTACTAGCTAAAGAGTTTGGTGGAAAAATGAATCTTCGTTTTGATGACACGAATCCTGTTAAAGAGGATGAAGAGTATGTACAAGGAATTATTAACGATATCAAATGGCTTGGCGTTGAGTACAATGAATTACTATTCGCGTCAGACACTTTTGAAAAGATGTACGAGCATGCCGTTGAATTAATCAAAAAAGGTAAAGCTTACGTTGACGATCAAACTGCTGAACAAATGAGAGAAACGCGTGGAACTTTAACGCAACCAGGAGTTGAGTCGCCATATCGTAATCGTACGGTGGAAGAAAACTTAGAGCTTTTCGAAAATATGCGCAATGGTGTTTATCCAGATGGTGCCAAAGTACTTCGATCAAAGATCGACATGACGTCTCCAAATATGAATTTACGTGATCCGGCGCTTTACCGTATTTTAAATACAGAGCATCACAATACGGGTGATAAATGGTGTATTTACCCAATGTATGATTATGCGCACCCATTAGAAGATGCGTTTGAAGGGATTACGCATTCACTTTGTTCATTAGAGTATGAAGATCACCGCCCACTATATGATTGGGTCATTGAAAATTGTGAAACAAAAGCTAAGCCTCGCCAAATTGAGTTTGCGCGTTTAAATATTAAAAATACGATTATGTCTAAACGTTATTTAAAACAATTAGTTGATGAGCAAGTGGTTGATGGATGGGATGATCCTCGTATGCCAACGGTTGCAGGTCTTCGCCGTCGCGGTTATACAGCAGAAGCGATCACGAACTTTATTCAAGAAGCGGGATTATCAAAAGCTGTGTCAACGATTGATCCACAAATGCTTGAGCATTTCATTCGTGAAGATTTAAAATTAAAAGCACCTCGTACAATGGCTGTTTTAAAACCTTTAAAAGTTGTGATTACAAACTATCCAGAAGGTCAAGTTGAGTACTTAGATGCTGAAATTAATCCAGAAGTGCCTGAGATGGGGAATCGTCAAATTCCATTCTCTCGTGAGATTTATATTGAACAAGATG
>JBOFCV010000272.1:0-1516 GCA_051646305.1 Turicibacter sp. | reverse complement strand
CCTGTGACTTGGTCCACAGGTGAGACACAGATGGATCACAGGTGAGGCCACTGGTGAGGCACAGGTCACCTGTGCTAGGTCCAACCTGTGAAATCACCTATTTTCTAGGTGAAAACACAGGTGAAACTGTTTTTTTTTGTAAAAATCGCATAATAGTACTTCTGAATCTTTGTTTTGGTTACGTACGTCACGTAGGTGACGTGCGTGGTACCTTGAAATCTAATTAGCTCTTCGTCTGGTTCTAACCGTCATTTTGACACCTACACGAGCTTTCTATAATTTCTTTAGCTTGAGGTAATTGAGTCACGAACAGACAACAACACAAATAGACCGACAGACAGACATGGACACCAAATTATTTGCTTAAAAACTAAGTGCAACTTATTAGAACCGGAACTCGTTGAAGTTCAAACAAATGATGTCGTAATTGCACAAAAGAATCACATTTGCAACACTGTAATTAATCAAAGCAGACTGTAATTAAATAGGTTTATGTTTCAGACACCTCTCGTCTTGCTACATGCAGCAATTTAACGATAACAAATAGATACATTTTAATTTTACTTAGCATCGTCTTCGAATATTCCAACGATAATTGATGATTCTATTTATTTATCTCAACTTAAGAGCATTTCCAGTATAAGACTTTGTTGTCGAGAATTGATTGTTTCTCCCATTAACCGCTGCTAGCATTAATTAATGAAAGTTGATTCTTTATACAAATGGATAATATCTCAATCAGTTGGAATTTAAAAAGCGAATAAATAAATCTATAATTTATTTATTATTGGACGGCATCGAATGAAATTAATCTTTGATTTCATAAGCCAAAATTAATAAACGTTACTAAACGACAGATATTTGGTCGTAATAAAATGAAGCTCGTTTCAATAATGCTGAATTTTAATGAGATGCAGGAGACATTAAAAGTATTGAATTTCACATATTGAAGATTTAGGTTTGTTTAAAAGAAGCGTCAACTCTCTAATTTTTCAATCTACCGAAACATTTCTCACAAACCATCGTAATTTTAATATCACTGACTAATTATCCCCACATGCCATATCAATTTACATTTGTGCCAAATAAAAATCTTCGTCAAAAATTTTTTTACGCAGCCGAAAATCGTTCAACATTGAAAATCATCGAAAATTGTATAATTAAATTACAAAATTTGCAAAAAGTGAATTTTTATTTTCGCTTTAGTGGCGGCATCGATAAGACTTTTAATGTCCAGTGAGGCATTTGAATCTTTTGTTTCATAAATCACTTTCAACACATTTATTGGCTTGTTATTTTTTTTGCGTTTAACGTTTGTTGTCTTCGAATATAACTGCTTCTAATTATCATTAATAGCGATAATCCATGACTTTTATTTAATCGCGTTACACTAGCATATTTATGAGCCAAAAACTCTGTTTGGTACCGATGTAAATTTTATGTCCACTGGATTTTTTAAGTATATTTTTATCGAAAGAAACTTCTCTCTTACCACCCGGCTCAAAGATACTTCGAG